>JANMGF010000705.1:0-2104 GCA_031374535.1 Polyangium sp. (in: bacteria) | reverse complement strand
CATCAGCGCCGAGCGAAACCCGTTCGTTTCGCGGAGACGCACCTGCAGCGTCAGATCCGAGATGTTCGGGCCGAGCGCTGATCCCGCGGCCCGCCCCGTATCCTCCCACATCACGTTCATGACCGACAAACCACGGCGCTGCGCCCCCGCCATGACGTTGCCGTCGCCCACCATCGCCTCGACCTTCGAGACGACCTGCCCGTAGTCGACGCTTCGCTCGGGCGGCTGCCCCACGATCCCCCACTCGCCCGAGCCCCCCGCCACCTGCATGCCCGATCCGCTCGGGGTGGGCGTCGTGGACGCGGTCTTCCCCTGTGTGGGGAGCGGCTCCGCGGCCTCGTCACTGTTTTGCACGACGATGACCCGCTCGGTCACGCAGCCGGCCACGATGGTGCTACCCGCGGCAAAGATTGCCGCAAAACCCAGGACGCTCCGCTTCATTCGATCCTCCTCGCCCCACGAGAACCCTTCGACGCGGGTCGACCTTACACCAAAAAAAACGGCCGCGGATCGCTCCGCGGCCGATGGTTCCAGGGATCGGGGGGGACGCCCGGGGGCGCCTTCGATCACATGTTGGGTTTGACGAGCGAGGTGATGTCGGGGCCCTTGTAGAACTCCCGGACCTTCTTCATGTCGCCCTTCGCGATGGCGTAAAGGACCGCGGCGCTCGCGGCGTGTACCGACGAGGTGCCGTTGTACTCGACGCTCATGCCCGTGGTCGGATCGATGCCGGATGCCGTGTTGTCGGTCCTCGGATGTCCGTGCCAGCCGGCCGGGAGGTAGCCGTTGCCCATGACGTACATCCAGTTCGAGCCGCCCGGCGTCGAGTCGGGCCAGGCCGGTCGCACGAGCGGATCGTGCGGATGGTCGCCGTGGATCGTGGTGATGACGGTCTGATCGAGCTGCTTGGCCGTGCAGGCCGGATCCGGCGCGCTCGCGAGGTCCTGGTAGAACCGGTCGAGGAACATGCCGTAGTACTTGATGACGTTGGCCGACCCGGCGAGCTGCGCGTCGGCCAGCGCCGCGTGCGGATCGGTGAAGATGCCGCCGCCGGTCTCCGCCACGATGCCGATGATGACCTGGTTCGTCAATCCAAGCGCAAATGCCTTCTTGGTGATGATGAGGGCCTTGGCGAGGTTGAGGAGCCGGTCCTTGGCGTCCTGGCCGCCGAAGAACGAGGCCGGCGCCATGATATCGACCTCGGTTGCGCCGTAAAGCGCGAGGTCCGCCGGCGTGGGCATCAGCTGCGCGGCGAGGTTTCTCCCGATGAGGTTCGAGGCCTTCTTGGTGATATCGAGCTCGCGGGCCCAGGTCGGGCGCCCGGCGGCCTCGCGCAGGCCGAGGATCGCCTTGTAATAGGTCTCGAACATCGACTTGTCCTCCTGCGCGAGCAGGATGGCCTTCGCCGCCGCGCTGTTGAACAGGTCGACCATCGCGTCCGCGCTCGGCACGACCGAAAGCGTGGGCGCGCCGGGGGCCGCGCCGATGGACGCCGGAGCGACGCCGATGGACGGCAGGATCGAGGTCGTCGTGCGTTGCAACGCGCCGATCGCGGCGAAAAGCGTGACGCTGCTCCCGACGACGCCGTCGCCGCTGTTGTTCGTGTTGCCGGGGAGCGCGCCGTCGATCGTGATCTGGCGCAGGGGCTTTCGATGGTGGACGGCCGTATCCGCGACGAGGAACGCGGTCATCGGGCGCGTCACCGTCTGCCCGACTTGATCGACGAATGGCGAGGACGGCCCGTAATAGAACGGCCTGTCGGTGGGGCCGGACTTGAAATACGAGCTCGCGTCGACGTAGTTCGTCATGAAGCCCTGGCCGATCGCGTCGTACGAGAAGGCCGGGTTCATCGCGGCGGCGACGTCGGGCAGGGGCCACATCAGCTGCCAGAGGCAGAAGTTGCCGCCGCCGGAGACGAGGCCGACGTGACGGTTCGTCTCGCCACACGCGTCCGCGGCGAGGGCCGTGCCACCCTCGTCGGCGATGAAGTTCAAAAGCTTCGAGCGCTCGAGCGCGAAGCCCGCGCCCGCCGCGGCCATGAGCCGGAGGAAATTCCGGCGCTGGGGGCCGCGCAAATCTTTGAGTTTGTAGTTTGCCATGGCCC
>JANMGF010000515.1:0-5907 GCA_031374535.1 Polyangium sp. (in: bacteria) | reverse complement strand
TGAGGTTCACGCCGCGGAGCGGGGCAGCCACGCGAGCACATGAACATGGCTCATGGGCTCATGACAACATTTGAGCTTCCTCGAATGCCTCGCCGGACGCACGATGGGAGCCATGGAAAAGCTCACCGTCTTCGTCACCGGCGCCACGGGTCAGCAGGGGGGTAACCTCGCGCGGCTGCTCCTCGCGCAGGGCCACGAGGTCCGCGCGTTGACCCGCAATGTTTCGTCGAATGCCGCGCAGAAGCTCGCAGCAATGGGGGCCGAGCTCGTCGCCGGCGACCTGGAGGGAGACGGTGATCTCGTCACGCCCATGCGCGGCGCGGATGCGCTTTTCCTGGTCACGACGCCCTTCGACAAGGGTGCGGGCGCCGTGGAGGTGACGCAGGCGCGGGCGGGCGGGCTCGCGGCGAAGGCGGCAGGCGTGCAGCACGTCGTTTATTCGTCCGCGATCGGCGCCGAGGGAAAGAGCGGAATCGAGCACTTCGAGGCGAAGGGGGAAGCCGAGCTCGCGCTGAAGGAGATGGGGCTTCCGCTGACGATCGTCGCCGCGCCGCCGTTCATGGATAACGTGCTCGCCGCGTGGAACTTGCCGGCGCTCCGCCGCGGTGAGTTCTCGCTGCCCGTACCGCGCCATTTCCCCATGACCCAGGTGGCCGTCGTCGATATCGCGGCGTTCGTCGCGCACGTCCTCGCGCACCGGGAGGCGTTCCTCGGGCAGCGCGTGTCCATCGCTTCGGAGGCCATCTCCGGAGAGCAGATGAAGGCTGCGCTCGAGCGGGCGCTCGGGAGGCCGCTTGCGTACGTCGAGAAGTCCTTCGCGGAGATCGATCCGCTGCTCGGCAGGCTCTTCGGCGGCGCCGGGGCCTTCATCCCGAAGGGCGCGTCCCGGGCCATGCCCCCGGCGCTGGACCTTCCGGCACTCCACGCGAGTTATCCCGCCATTGCATGGCATACCTTCGAGCGCTGGGCCGCGGAGCAGGATTTTTCGGGGGTGCTGTCGTGAGCGAGGGGCCGGTCCTCGTGGTGGGCGCCACCGGCGCCCTCGGCCAGAAAGTGGTGGAGTCGCTGCTCGGGCGCGGGAAAAAGGTCCGCGCGCTGGTCAGGCCGACGACGGACGGGAGCGCCCTCGCGGCGCGGGGTGTGGAGATCGCGCGCGGCGACATGCTCGATCCGGCTTCGCTCGAGCGCGCGATGGACGGCGTGGACGCCGTGGTGACGAGCGCCGCCGGCTACACGAAACGCAAAAAAGGCGACAGCGAGCGCACCGACATCGAGGGCAACGAGAACCTCGCGAGCGCCGCGAAGAACCAGAATGTGCGCCGCTTCGTGCTGACGAGTATCCTCCGCTGCGACGAGACGCCCGACGTCCCGCATTTCTGGCACAAGAAGCTCGCGGAGGACGCGCTCGAGAAGAAGGGCGTCCGCTTCGTCGCGCTGCGGCCCGGGGCGTTCCTCGATCAGGCGGTGGACGCATTCGCGGGCATGGTCCGGAAGGGTCGGCTCTTCGCGTTCGGGAACGCGGACGCGCGCTGGACCTATGTCTACACGCCCGATCTGGCGGAGAACCTCGCCGCGGCTGTCGACGCGCCCGTGAAGGACGGCGAGCGTATCGATATCGGCTGGGATCGATCCCTCAGCAGCCGCGAGCTCGCGGCGATCGCGGCACAACACACGGGCAAACGTGTTGGCGTCACCGCGATCCCGTGGTGGCTGCTCTCTGCGGGGTTGGGCGTGGCAGGGGTATTCAACCCGACGGCGAAGGACATCAAGGCCATGCTGCGGTTTTTCCTGTCCGGCCGATACGTGGCGGACACGACGCGGCAGGGGCAGGCGCTCGGACCGGTGCCCACGGCCGAGGACGCGATTGCGCGTTGGCTGCGCCAGGCGCTGGGTTAACCCAGGGCCGTCACCACCACCGTCTTCAAATGCGCCTCGCCCCCCGGCTCCGGCGGGAAATCCTCCGGATCCGGCCACTCTTTCACCTGCGCCGCGGCATACCCTGCCTCCCGCGCCGCGTCTTGCAGCACCCGCTTGAACTTCGCCCGCGGGATCCCCTTGTGATTCGTGCATGCGAGCAGCCGGCCTCCCGGTGAGAGCACGCGCATCGCCTGCACCGCGAGCTTCTTGTAATCGCTCTCCGCGGAGAAACGGCTCTGCTTCGTCGTCGCGAAGCTCGGCGGGTCGAGGATGACCAGATCAAAAGGCCCCTCGCGCGTCGCGCCCTTCGCCAGCCAATGGATCGCGTCCGCCTCGAGGACCACGTGCGCCGCCGGATCCGCGCCGATCCGGTCGAGGTTTCGCCGCGCCCATTCGAGCGCCCCGCGCGACACGTCCACGCTCAACGTCTTTTTCGCGCCACCCCCCGCCGCCGCCACGGTGAAGGGGCACGTGTAGGCAAATAGGTTCGCCACCGCCCGACCCGCGGCCATTTCCCGCACCCGACGACGGTTTTCCCTCTGGTCGAGGAAGATCCCGGTGGACAAACCGTCCCCGAGCCGCACCTCGTACGGCAATCCGAGCTCGTGGACGATCATCGGATCGGGCGCGCTTTCGCCGCGGACAGGGTCTTTCGGGGCGAACTGCGGCTCACGCGCGTCGACGATGCGGCTCGCGTGTTTGGGGCGGAGCTTGAGGTACACGCCCGTCGCGCCGAGCCGGAAGGCCGCGTCGAGGATCCGATCCTTCGCGGCCTCCGCGTCCTCGTCGTAAAGAGAGACGACGAGAAAATCGGCATATCGATCGACCGTCAGACCAGGCAAACCATCGCCGGCCGCGTTCGCGAGCCGGAAGGCGTCCGTGCCCGGGAGACGCGCGATCCCGGCGCGGCGTTCGGCGGCCTCACGCAGGCGACATTCGATCGTTTCCACATCGGAGAGGCCCTCCTTGCCGCCCATCCAATCCAAAAAGAAAACGGGGACGGGCGCGCGGAGCGTGAGCGGGCGTCCGTCTTTCGGGTGCAGGAGGACGAGCTCTTCGAGGTGCAAGGCGAGCCGATGGGCGACGTCGCCGCCACGGACCACGTCGCCCACGATCGGCGCCTGTTCGGCGGCGAGCTGGGCAGGGAGATCCACGGGACAACCGGGCTCGGGCGTCAAGGCGATCAAGGTGCGATCGCCGCGCCTTTCGAGGACGCGGAAGTTTATCGTGGACAGCTCGCCCGCGCGCGCGGAGGTCGGCAAGACGCGATGGCCTCCCTCGGCCGGCGCGAGTCGATGCCGCAAGACGCCCTTGTCGGGCCCTTTGCCGCGGCCAGGCAAACCAGGCGTGCCGCGGACCAGGGCCACGAAGGTGCGGCGCGCGCGGCGACGCTCGATTTGCTCGGCGATGACGCGGTTGGCCTCGCGGCGGCGGGTGAAGACGAGCACGCCCGAGGCGTCACGCTCGAGGCGCTGGTGTACGCCGAGATAGACGGGTACGCCCGGGCGCGCGGATTCTTGATAATGGGCGGTGAGGCGCCGGTGGACGTCGTCGATACGCTCGGGCGCGTGGGTCGGGACGAAGGGAGGCTTGTCGACGGCGACGAGATCCTCGTCCTCGTAGATCAGGCGGTCCAGCGGGAAGAGCGGCCAGAGGTCGAGGGGCACGGCTTCAATTCTGGGTCACGTTGGTGCCCGGCGGAGGGGTGAAGGTGAACTCGGCGGGGTCGATCTTCTCAGGCTGCGTCGAGCCCTCGAAATCGAAGCGGTTCCTGTTGCCCTGGGCGTCGACGAGCATGACGCGGCGCATGACGCCGGGGTCCTTCTTCTCCAGAAGAGCCTTGTCGACGTAGAAATACACGGAGTCGTAATGGGGCGTCGGTTGCCGAGGTTTCCCGAGCAGCACCGGGCCCCCCTCGAACTTGGATTTGTCGTGGAACACGAAGCTGAACGAGGGCCCGAGCCCCTTGCCCATGAGGAAGGCGAGGGCGCCGGGGTATTCGGTCTTGTCGACGGGCTGCACGAACATCTGGTTGTCTTCGCCGATGTAGACCTTGAGCGTCGTGCCATCGGAGACGATTCGATTTTTGCTCGGCGCGTCGTACCGAAAGGAAATCTTGTTCGGCCGCTCGAAAAAGAAAACGCCCGTCGATTTTTTCGTCGTGCCCGCGACCTTTTGCGTGTGCTCCTGCTTGAACTTCGCGAAGAACGTCTTTTTGTCGACGAAGACCTGATCGATCCCCGCCGCGACGGCATCCGCGGAGCCAGGAGCGGAAGCGGAAGCGGAAGCGGAAGCGGAAGCGGGAGCGGAAGCGGAAGCGGAAGCGGGAGCGGAAGCGGAGGCGGGAGCGGAAGCGGAGGCGGAGGCGGAGGCGGAGGCGGGAGCGGGGGCGCTCTTTTTCGGCGGGCTTGCGTCGGGCTTGGAGGACTTCGCTTCGGCCGGGGCCGCGGCCTCGGAGGCGGTGGGCGCGGCGCTGGGCGGGGCTTCGGCCGTGGGGGCGGCGCTCGCGGCGGCGGGCGCGGCGCTCGGTGGGGAAACGGGCGCGGCGCTGGGGGCCGGGAGGGCCGTCGGCGCCGGGTCTTCCTGGCAGGCGGCGAGGGCGAGGAGCAGGGCGGAGGTGGCGAGGAGCGGGCGCTTCGGCATGGGTTCCCGTTTCGGCTTGTAGCAAAGGATGGATAGAGCTCTTCCGCATGATCCGCGCGATGGGCGTGAAAATGCAGGCGAGGGTCTTCGAGGACGAGGCGACCGCCCGCGCGTGGCTCGCGGAGCGGCGGCGGGGGCGCAATCGCACGCGTGTCCCGTGTGAGAAACCGGCATTGGCAGGAAAACCTTATTTCAGGTCGGGGTCGTCCCCGGCCGGCTCGCGGCTCTCGATGACGATGGTCCCGCGTTTCGTGGGGGCCTTGCGCGGGGGCGGGGAGGGGTTCGTGAGCGAGGCGAGAAGCTCGGGCGCGGGGGCGCCGGCGATCGGGAGGACGATCTCCTTGGCCTCGACGCCGCGCTCGTAACGCACGCGGAGCTCGGTGGCGGTGGCGAGCGAGGTCCAGGCCTCCCAGAGCTGCTCGGGGGTCTCGACCGATTTGCCGTTGATACGCGTGACGACGTCGTCGGGGCGCACGTCGAGCCCGGTCCACTCCTCGGGGACGGCCACGAGGCGCCAGCCGACGAACTTGCCCTCGCGGAAGACCTCCTCGGGCCACACGCGGCGAAGGAGCCACGGCAGGCCCATCGGGAGGACCGTCTTCAAGGTGTCGCGCTCGAGCTTGTCCGGCGCCTTGGCCTGGGCCTTCGGGCCGTCGGACGCGGAAGGGCCGGTGGCCTGGGCCTTGGGCGACGCGGGCGGAGGGGCCGCGTCGCTCCCCGCGCCACAGCCGAGAAGGGCGAGGGAAAACAAGCCGAAGAGAGGCGCGTCGAGCCGGAGCATGACAGGACTATGGGAGAGCGACGCGCCGCTTGCCAACAATCTGGTCGGGGGCCAGGCAACTGGATCCTGGAAGATCCAGCCCCCAAACACGCTGGACGGCGTACCATCGCCGCCGGTGGAGACCTCCACGTCGTTCCCGATCCTGCTTTCGCTCCGCGTCGCCGGCCTCGCGCTGCTGTTCGTCGGGCCGCTCGGGCTTTTGCTTGCGCTTCTTCAGGCGCGGCTCCGGTACAGGCTCCGCGGGCTCGTCGACGCGCTCGTGCTCCTGCCGCTCGTCCTGCCGCCTTCGGTCGTGGGGTACTTTCTCGTGGTCGTGTTTGGCCGGCGGGGGCTCGTGGGGCGGATGCTCGAGGAGGGCCTCGGGCTCCGGCTCGTGTTTTCGCCGGCCGGCGCGGTGCTCGCGTCGGCGGTCGTGGCGCTGCCGATCCTCGTGAAGACGGCGCAACCGTCGATCGAGGCGGTGCCGTCCGAGCTCGAGGACGTGGCGCGATCGCTCGGGCTTTCGCCGGTCGAGGTCGTCTTCCGGGTGACCTTGCCCCTCGCCTGGCGCGGGGTGCTGGCGGCGC
>JANMGF010000503.1:0-16171 GCA_031374535.1 Polyangium sp. (in: bacteria) | reverse complement strand
GCATGCCGAGGAAGGCGCGCGTGTTGTTTAAGATGTGGTCCGCGGGGTTCAGCGCTTTCGAGTGCTGGGTGCCTTTCCAGAGGAGGCTGTCGTTCGTGGACGAGTTGTCGCCGTCGTAGGCGACGACGCCGAGCTTCGCGTTGAAGCCGGCGAGCGGCACCTTGAAGCCCGAGATCGTGGCCGTCGTGCACTGACCATCGAGGACCTGATCGAGGCCGTCGAAGAGCGCGATGTTGCGCGGCGGCTCGCTCGGCAGCTCGTAGATCACGACCATCCACCAGCCGGCGGACACGGTCGAGTCGTTGAGGTTTGTGAGAACGACCGAATCGACGCCGCCCAAGCGGTACGGGCCCGAGCCGTTCTGTTGCACGAGCGCGGTGACGTCGGCGACGGCCTGATAGAAGTTTCCCCCGAAGGGCGTGACGGCGGAGTCGAGCGCCGCGATGTTCGCCGAGAACGCCCCGGGGAAAGGCGCGGGGCGATCGAGGGTCACGTTGACATCGGCCGACGGGGCGACGCTGCGCGCGGCCCAGTAGAGGTACGCATGCGAGACGGTGGCGCCTATCGGCAGGCTCAGGGTCGAGGTCGTCCTTGCGAGCCCCGGCGTCACGGCGATATCGGCGGAGGCAAGTCCAGCCGCGGGCGCATCGGCGCGCCAGTAGGCGTCGGGCGCGGTGTCGTTCGTGTTGTTGCCACACGCGCCCACCGTGCCGACGACCGGCGCAGGCACCGCCGGGTTGCAGTCTTGCGCGAGGGTGTTGCCGATCAAAACGAAGTCACCGCGCTGGGTGACCTGAAGGCGCAGCGCGGGTGCTGCGCTCGCAGTACCCGCCGCGCCGCAGATCAGCGTCGCGACGATACCACTGAGAGCCGTTCTTCTTCTCATGCGTCCTCTTTCGATGTGCTCCGTTCCTCGGGCATCAAGTACCCCCCGCGATCGAATCACGAGGATCGCACGCCGCGAGGCTTTCCAGAAGATGGAGCCACAGGGCAAATTCCTGCCCTGTCAACTTCCGTACCACCGCTCGGCTTGCGCGTGAATCCCCGGCGTTCCGGCGGGATGCAACGGCCACGGCTTTATCGACGGCAAATCCACGCCCAAAGGAGCTGCTGAGCGCAGACATCATCGAGCGACGCGGTTTGCGGTCCTTGGACCTCACACCCGCTCCAGAGCGCGAAGAAGCGCGGGGGGCGAGGCGGTGTATATGCTGAGGAACGCATGCACCTCGAGCTCGTCATCGTTCGCCACGGCCAGTCGGAAGGAAACCGGGATCGTGTCTTCACCGGGCACGGTCCCTCACCGCTCACCGAGCGCGGCCATCGCGAGGCGCAGGCCGCGGCGCGGCGCATCGCGGAAAAGCCGGTCGACGCGATCTATTCGAGTGACCTGCAACGCGCCCTCCAGACGGCGGCGCCCATCGTCTCTGCGACGGGCGTCGAGCTCGCCTCCGACCCGGCCTTACGCGAGCGGAATTTCGGCGATCTGACCGGCATGCCGTTCGCCGACATCGAAGCCCTCCACCCCGACGTGTGGCGGGCCCTCCTTGCGCGGGATCCTCTCTTTCGACCCCCGGGCGGCGAGTCGAACGCCGACTGCCGCGCGCGAATGGCGGGCTTCGTCGAGGACCTCTTCACGCGCCGCGCCGAGGGTCGGATCGTGCTCGTGAGCCACGGCGTGGCGATAAACCAGCTCCTCTATCACCTGCTCGGGTTGCCTCCCGAGGTGCCGCCTTCGGTCGTGTTCGGCGTCGAGAACTGCTCGATGCAGCGAATCGAGCGACGCGCCGACGGGACCGTTCGTATCGCGTGCGTCAACGATCGCGGCCACCTCGAAGGCATCAGCTGAAACGAAGCGGGCCCCCGGACGAGCGATCGTCCGGAGGCCCATCGTTCGCGCAGTTGCCCGATCAGCCGGGGCAGCGCCGCCAGATGAGGCCGTACGTGTGACGCACGACGAGGCTGAGCGAGTCGACGGTCATGAGGCCCCGACCCGATCGGTTCGCCAGCGTCGACACCGCGGCCTGCGTGCTGATGTTCAGCGGACGCGTCGCGCCGCACGGCGACCACACCGCCGCCTCGAGGGTGAGGTTGTCGCGGCGGAAGTAGTCCTCCGAGAACGGGCCGACGATGCGGGTGCGGAAGCTCCGCCCGAAGCCGCCCGTGAAGTAGTAGTTCGAGGTCTGCGTTCCGACGACGGCCGGATCGAGGTTGGCGAAGCCGCGGTAGTCGGCCGACAAGACCGAGAAGCTGTACCCACGCGGGAAGCTCAAGTCGACGGTGAGCTGGCAGAACTTGCGCGCCTCACTCGGCAGGTTCAGCAGGCTCGCCTCGGCGGTGAAGGCTCCGAAAACCAGCTCCAGGGCGCGTCTGTCCTCGGAGAGAGTGCCAGCGACCGAGTTCAACGGGCAGCCGGTACCGTTGTACACGAGGCCGCGGATCTCGACGCTCTCTGGTGCATCGACGAGGGCAAAGGTCTGTGCCTGGGACGTGGACGTGATGCCAAGGACAGCAGAACCGGCCGCGACGAACGCAACGAGCAGCTTCTTCATGGTGAATCCCCCTTGATGTGACGATCACTCGCGGATGAACCGCGGCGGACGGGGGGCACGACGAAAGCGCGCGGGGCATCCAGGGTACGCCCCGACCACTGCCACCGTGCCGTCCCATCGCGAACCTGTGGAGACAGGCTGCCGGTCGCAAGACGGTGACCGCGCAGATCCGTGCTGTTGTCTCCGGCGCTTTCGGACCTGCTGCTGGATTTCGTTTCCTCCTCCTCCCGTGCGCCTTGGGATGGGGCGCGAAGCTTCGGGAGGAGGAGAAACGTAAAGAGAGACGGGGTGGACCTGAACGGGATCGAACCGTTGACCTCTAGAGTGCGATTCTAGCGCTCTCCCAACTGAGCTACAGGCCCGTCAACGACTCGCGGACTCTACTTATCGGGCTTCGCGAGTCAAGACGAAAGTTGTTCTTGTCGGAACGTCTTTACCCCCCGGGCTTCCCCTGGCCACGCGCGGCGGGGTTCTCGAAGGAGAAGAGTTTGTTCTTCTCGAGCTTGTACGACTCCTTCTTGCCGAAGGGCGGGTTCATGTCCTGCACCCAGTAGACGTCGCCCGACACGATGGCGTCCTCGGGGCGGCCCGTGCGCTCCGGGTAGCGGAAGATGTAGTCCTTCATCGCATCCCGATAGGCCGAGTTCGCCGGCATGTGCATGCGGTTGAAGTAGTCGCTCCAGATCTGGTTGTAACGAAGGCTCTCGGCGTGGATGAGGTCGAAGTCCGGCGCCTTGCCCGTGAACGGGTCGATGGCCCTTCCGTCGAGGGTCTTCGCGTCGACCACGATCGTGCCGTCGTCCATGACCGGGTTCGGCGAGAACATGAACCAGCCCTGCAGGTACCGCATCTTCTGCGCGAGGACCCGCAAGGGCTCGGGGTGCGGCACCTTCACGCGGCGGTTGATGACCCAGAGCTCGACCATGGCCTGGTTCACCGCGCCCGCGATCATCGCGACGACGGCGACCTCGCGCAGGAACATGAGGACGCGGCCAGCCTTCTTGCGGAGCGGCGAGGGCTCCGTGGCGATCACGGGTCCAGGCGCCGCAGGGACACGCAGGCCAAAGACACGCGAGACATCGCGGGCCGTGACGGCGTTCCAGAGCGCGTCGACGAGGTGGGAGAGGCCGGGAAGGCGGAAGAGCCAGGCGATCGAGGGGCCGAGCGGCAAGGCGGCGACGATGTCGGCGAGCGCGGCGGAACGCTCGAGGCGCGCAGGTTCACCCGAACGCTCCACGGCGATCCCACAAGCGAGGCCTTCGTCCGCGCAGTAGGAGAGCAGCTCGTACCGATCGAGGCGCTTCAGCACACGGCAGAACCAGAGGGCCGCGCCGGATGCGCTGTCGAAGACGATCACGCGTGCGCGGTGCGTGCGTCGCATCGTGCGCGCGGCGAGGTCCCAGTCGTCGGACGTGAAGAGCAACGTCGAGAACACGCACATCGCCCAGGCGAACGGTCCCAGAACGAACGTCGCCCCGAAGCCGATGTGCAGCACGCACATGAACGCGACCGCGAGCCTGCGGGCCCAGGATCGACCGAGCGGCGTGACCAGGCAGATCGGGATCGTCGCCTCGGCCAAGAGGACGAACTTCGTGGCGACGAGGAGAAGCGCCGGCGGCGTCCACACGCGCGCGAGCGCCACGATCGGGGTCACCATCCGGTCGACCCAGAGCACGTAATGCACTGCGGTCCCGTTTTTCCAGGCGGTTCCGGTCTTGTGAATGACGTTGAAATAATAGATCGCGGCGATCTGGAGCAGAATGGCGCCGGCCGCGAGGGAGACGTGTTGCGTGAGGAGGCGCGGCTCGATGACGTCGTTGCGATCGTTCAGCTCCTCGGCGCTCGCCTCCTTGCGGCGGCGCATCGAGGCGAGGACGGCGTCGACGGAGAAACGGTCCCCCATCGGGAGGAACGCGGTCCACATCACGAGGAGGTTGTAAACGACGTATCCGCCATTCTCGATGAGCAGGATCCGGCCATTCATGCTGGCCACGAAGATCGCGGCCAGGACGTGCGCGATCCGCGTCTTGTAGCCAACGAGGACGCAGACGAACGTGGCGAAGAGGACCGCCCAAAGGGCCCAGAGCTCCGGGGCCGTGGAAAAAGCATTGAAGAGCGTGAACGCGCCCCAGGCCTGGGGACGAAAAAGGTTCACGTGCGTCGGCAGGACTCCCTTGTCGGAGTACATGGCGAGCCAGTCCGGCGTGCGCCGGAAGAGGTCCATGACCAGAAGGAAGCCGAGCATGATCCGGGCGAAGCCCAAGGTTCGCCGGTCGATCGAGAAGTAGACGTCACGAAGGATCGTCCAGTAGCCGTGGAGGTGCCAGGAGAGCCATCCGAGCGCGCCTTCGGGCTTGCTCGGCTCGCCTTCGCGGGCGTCGTCCCCGGAGGCTTCTTCCGGCGCTTGCTCGGGTACCTCGGGGGCATGGAGGGGAGGATCGCCTGCGGATGAGCTCATGGGCTTTCCCCCATTAGCGCGAATTTTTGCCCGCCGCACCTCTTCCCGAGCCCCCGCGGTTCGCGTTAGGCTGGTCGGGATGCCTGGGTATCCAATCCAGAGCCCGGTTTTCGCATGCTAGACGCTACGGAACGGAAGACCCTCGCGTGGATCACCTTCGTCGCCGGGGTGCTTTGCCTCATTCCAGGCGACACGCCGAAAGGCCCGCGACCCTGGGACTACGCGCGGGAGGTCCTCGGCCGCATCGTGGATCATCACGCCACGCAGATTGCATGGGTGCTCTGCCTCCTCCTCGTGGCCCATCATCTGTGGAGGACACGGAGAGAAGAAGCGGCGAGCGCAGAAGCACCCGCTTCCTCCTCCTCCTCCCCTGCGGACCCCACGCCCCCGGCGGAGAGCGCTCGAACGAGCAGCGCGCCCGCGCCCGCGACAACGCCCTGAGCACCCCCGCGACGTGCGGGCAGCGACGCAGACGCCTGCAAAACCCTCCCGCGATACCGCGGAAGCCTCCGCAACCACCTGCATGACCCTCCCGCGATGCGGAGGAACCCTCCGCAAGCGATGGAGGACGCGCCCGCACCCTCGCCGGCGGGTCTGCAACCGGTCTGCGACGCGTGCTGCGTTCCCGCGGACCGCGTTGCAGGCGCCTGCGTCGAGCTCCGCATCATCGCCGATGACGTAGACAACCGCTTGCGAACCTCGAAGCATCATCGCAGGTGGCTTTTCCGACGGTTGCGGAGCCGCCTGCACGTCGGTTGGTTGTCCTCTCGGTCGTTTCCCGCCCAGCCGGCGCCATCTCCGCTCACCGCCGCGGGACTTCGCGTAACTTGCGCTCATCGAGGGGAGTTCGCCGATGCTTCGGTTCGCCTTCGCCTGGTGCTTGCCGATTCTGCTCCTCCTTCTCGTGAACCCGAGGGTCGCCGCCGCGGACGAGGTCCACGTTTGCGTCAGGCCGCCGGGCGTCCCGGCGAACCTCGAGCGCTGGGTTTTCGCGCCGGGCGGCAACCAGGTATGGCTCGACAGGCGTTTTCGCTTCGAGGCCAAGGCCCAGGGACGGCGGGTTTTTGTCTTCAATCCCTGGGCGTCTCCCGGCAGCGTGGCCCTCTTGCCCATCCCCCACAACAAACTGCAATGTCCACGGCCGCCGCCGCGCCCGCCGCCGCCGCCGCCCCCCGCCAAGAGCGCGCCTCCGACCCCCAAGGAGGATTCCCCGAAGCCTACGCCAGAGCCGGCGAAAAACAATGCGGGGGACGTCGTACCGCCGGGCATCAAGAAAAGCCCCGCGCCTCCTCCGGAAAGGCCGAGGCCATCGCCGCCCCCGCCCGAGGGCGTGCTTTCGAATGCGCCGCTGTTGCCGCCGGAAGGCGTATTGCAACAGGAGAGCGTCTTGCCACGGCGCGACGAAGTGTCGCCGCCCAAGTTCGTGGATGAGGAGCAAACGCTGGTGGATCGGGGCGGGGCGCTGCCCGAGCTTCAGCATCGGCCAGGGCGTCCCCTCGTGAGTGTGGTCCCGTGCGAGCAGACGAAGGAGGGATGCAAGGGCGAGGGCGAGGGGAAACCAAAGACGAAGTTCGAGAGTTTCGCGCAAAATCTCATGCTCGCGGGTGGGCTCCTCAATGGGGACCTGGGCGAGGACATTCATCGCGCCGACGGCAAGGAATTCGGCATGCTCGGGGGCGACAACCCCGAGGGAATCAACAATCCGATCGTGCAGGCGGCGGCCGGGGCTGTCGTCGCGGCCACGGCGCTCGTCGGGCTACCCGGGAAGAAGTT
This sequence comes from Polyangium sp. (in: bacteria), assembly GCA_031374535.1. Taxonomy (GTDB): domain Bacteria; phylum Myxococcota_A; class Polyangia; order Polyangiales; family Polyangiaceae; genus Polyangium. The sequence goes on along the minus strand of JANMGF010000503.1, from coordinate 9,391 downwards.
CGCCGCGAGGCTGAAGCGCGCCATCCGGAAGAAGGAGGGGCCGATCGTGATAGAGAGCGCGGAGGAGCTGAGCCGGGAGACGGCCGAGAAGCTCGCGGCGTATTACAAGGAGTACATCGCGGATGCGCTGGAGAAGAACGGGACGATCGGGCCTTACGAGGTGATGCGCGAGTTCACGGAGACCCTCGGGGGGGATTGGCAAGCTCATCACATCCTGGAGAAGGCGATGGCGCGGGACTTGAGGATCACGAAGGAGCTTGACAAGATACCGGCGGTGATCTTGACGAAGGCGAAGCACAAGCGGATCACGGATGCGTTGGCCGCCGAGGCGAAACAGTTCCCCAAGATGAGCAAAGAGCGGCTGTGGAAGGTTTACCGAAAGGTGTATGAGGAACATCCAGAATGGCTCAAGGCGATCGGGGAGTATTTCGGGAAGTGAATGACTCCGTGTGCCCGTGAGGCGGAAGGCGAAATCGCTCGTGAAAACCAAGGTACGCGTAGGCTTCAACGGTAACGATGTCCCAGGGCGCGAGCAGGCTGTCCTCGGGCCGGCCGGTTGCGGGCCTGATGTCGCCGACGTGGACGACAACGAGGTGCTACGACAGGTCTTCGTGTACGTGACCCTCTACGAGGACGACCCTCGACTCCAGCTCCTTATCCAGCGACTCCGGGCCTATCATGTCGAATGGAACGAGGCTCGCTGGGACACCTTCACGGATGAGGAGTTCGAGGCAGCACGCCTCATCGTCATGACATTCGCCAACAGCCGCGAGACGATCTTCGGCGGACCTCGGGCGGGCACCACCTACGACATGTCCGAGGCCTGCAAGCTCTGCGGCGCCGGTGCCCGGCAGACGTCCGCGATGGTCGTCGACGGCGAGTATCTCCATCTCCTCGAAAGCCGGCGCGTGGCTTCGACTTGCTACAACGACATCCTCGTCGACGAAGGGATCGCCCGCGCGCTCGTGCAGAGCGGCGCGACCGGGCTCTCGTTCCGAGGCGTGTTCGCGGCGTTCGAGAAGAAGGGGCATTTTCAGCTTCCCCTTCAGCAGCTCTGCGCCACGCATACCGTGCCGCCGATGTCACCGCGGTCGACCGGAATCGAGCTCGCAGAACCCTGCCCCTGCGGGCGGAGCAGCTTCGATAGGCCCCCGGAGACCCCCCCGCGCCTCGTCTACCGCGCCTCGGACGTCGCCGATATCCGCGACGTGAACGTGACCTGGGAATGGTTCGGCGAGGTGCACTTCGACGGTGACGTGAGCGAAGCCCTCTTCCCCTACCCCTGGTTCCTCGTCACCCCCAAGGTCTGGCGCATCTTCCGCGACGCAGGCGTCACCGGGTTCGATTGGATGCCGATCCGGGTGGAAGAGGAGTAGCCCGACCCGCGCACCAAGCCGGACGGGTCCGGACATTCCCCACCTACGGGTGACCTAGCTCCACTTCACACGACGCCGTATCTTTATTGCCCGTGAGCCAATTGACGAGGCACACGTCCCCGGGGTCGCCTTTGTTCCAGAGCAGGCCGCCCTTGTGTTTCTCGCGTAGCCTCGCTTTGCGCACGATCGACAGGACCTCGGGGTCCGCGCTCTTCGCGAACACCTTGCCCGCGAGCTCCGGTTCGAGCGCCAGGACCGAGCGGTAGTTGTCCTCGAGCTCGGCGCCCGTCGTGGGCACGGTGCCGCCGGAGTAGTATTCGTCGTAGTTTTCGATGTATATCGCGCCCGCATCCTCCGGACGGCGCAAGCCGTACTGGCCGTGGATGCGCAGCGGGCGGGCGACGTGACCGTGGCAATCGAGCGTCCCGCAGCGGCGCTCCAGGACGGCCGACACGGGGCGGAAATCCGCCTCGATGAAGGGAGGGACCGCGACGTCGATCACCGCAGGGCCGAGATCACCGCAGGCCGTCGCGAGAAGAGCCGCGCCCAGGGCAAGCGTGCGGGTCCCGTGTCGTGCCTTCATTTCGTGGCTCCCGGGCAGGCCGCGTCTTGCGGCGGGAAAGGGGGATTCGTCTGGGCCGCAGCGCACGTCACCCAGCCGGGCGAGCCCTGGTTCGGCGCGCCCTCGTGGCAACCCGCGCAGGATCCGTCGCGGCTGATGCGCGTCGACATGACCACGCGTTTCGTGCTCCCCAGATCGCCGGGCACGGGGTACTCGATCTCGGTGCGTATCGGGAAAGCCGGGGACCACTTCTCCACCTCGACGAAGAAATTGCCCGCACAGTTCGTGCCCGTCTCGTATTGCTCGCCGAACGAGTCGGTGAACTTGACCTTTACGCCCTTGACGGGGAGAGGTTTTTCCTCGGACGTCTTCGTGGGGTAGGCGTAGATCGTCCCCCCGAGGCTCATCACCGGGTTTTCCCGCAGGTACTCGCCGTGGCAAAGCACGCAGGGCTGTCCGGGGCGGTGGAACTCGGAGGCGGGCACGTTCGGATCTTCATCGCCGAGGGCGGCGATACGCTCGTCGACCGCGCGGTTGCCGCAGCCCACGAGCGACACGACGAAACAGAGCGACGCGAGCTTGAAAAAGGTTTTCATTCGACGTCGACCTCCAGCGTGAGCGCGCCGAAATAGCCGAAGCGCTGCAGGATGAAGAGCGTGTTCAAGAAGCGCGTATAGACCACGTCGCCGCTCACCCCCAGCCCCCAGTTCTTGGTTTCGCCGAACGAGAGCCGCGCGCCGAAGCCTCCGGTGAGGCCGAGCAGAGGGCCGAGTTCACGATCGCCGGTGCGAAGCGCGGGCACTTGATGCGCGCCCGTGATCGACGTGTCGGCGGTGTACGCGAGCCGCCAGAAGCTCGCGCCGGTCTGCGCGTGGAAGCGGAAATGGGGCCAGATGCGCAGGTCCTTCGCGACGTCGTAGTAGTACCGCGCGTCCGTCGTCGAGGCCTTGAGGCCCCAGCTGTCGGCGTAGAGCCGTTCTTCCATGCGCAGCGTGCTCGCGGAGAAGCGACGCGCATACCGGCCGGCGATCGCGAAGCGCTGGCGGCTCAAGGGGAGCTGCTCGAGGATCCGCTCGGGGTTTCGGTAGAAGTTGACCGTCGCGATCGACTGGCCCGGCAAGACGCGCGGGGCGATGTCCTTCGCGAACATCGGGATGTAGCGGTAGGGCTTCGAGCTGTCGCCCACCTCCACCACCGTGCTGACGTTCGTCGTCAGGATCGAGTTCTTGTCGAGGACGAACGTCGAGGCGAGGTCGAGCGCGTGGCGCTGGATGCGGCGCGAGAAGACCTCGTAACTCGTGCCCGAGCGGCCCGCGATGTCGTACGAGAAGTCGTAACTCACGCTCGGCGTGACCGTCTTCTGACGCAGATCGACCGCTACCGTCGTGCCCACGCTCGTCGCGAGGTAGTCGGGCTCGACCGACATCGCGGCGTGCAGGTTCACGTCGACGTCGCCGAACTTCTTGTGACCGCCGAGCGCGGGCACGTACCGCTGCTCGGTCCAGCGCGGCGAGGCCGTCGCGACGATGTCGGTCGAGGCGGCCGTCACCACGTCGACGAGGAACGATCCACCGAAGCCCCAGCCGCCCGTCACGTTCTCCACGTTGAAGAGAAACGTCGGGCTGACGACGTCGACCTTGTCCGAGTCGTGGTAGGCCGAGAACTCGAGGCCGAACTTCAGGTTCAGCGGCAGCTTGCGGCTCTTCGAGATGCACTCGTCGAACTCATCCTGCGTCTGCGCGTCCTGCATGCACTTGACGAGCGCGCGGTCGATCGCCTTGCCCTTGGGCCTGAGCGAGATCTCGACGGTGGCCGTCTCGCCCTCGCCGAGGTTCACCTTCTGCTCGAAGGACTGCTCGACGTTGCCGACCTTGCCCGTCGCGAAGACCGTACGTTCGCCGGGGTTCACGGGGATCTCGACGTCGAGCTGATCGCTCGCGAGCTCGACGCCGTTCAAGCGGATCTTGACGTCGGTCGCGTTCGTCGGCTTCTTGACGATGAGCTTGGGGATCTTCGGGCGGAGCTCGTCGGCGCGGCGCGTGGCCTGCGCGGCCGTCGTGCGGATGTTGTTTCGTTGCGCGGCCTCGGCCGTCGCCTCGAACTCGCTCACGGCCTCGATCCAGAGGCCGGCGCGCGCTTGACAAGCCGCGACGAGGAACCGCGTCGAGGTGCGGTTCTCCGCCTCGTACGAGGCTTGCGCATACGCGACGCAGTCGAGCCACTCGCTCGCCTTCTCGGCCTTCGTCGCCTGGTCGTAGTAGAACCAGCCCTCGCCCGTGCGCCATCCGCGCGGCGCTTTTTCGCCGTCGTACGTGGCCTTGAGTTTCTTCGATCCAGGGGCGGCGGGAGCGGCCTTCGGCTCCGCGGTGCCGCCGCTCGACGCGCCTCCGGAGCGCGCGTCGGTCCACGCCTTCTCGATCTCGGGCGAGGTGTACGCGGGGAAAAGCGCGACGCTCGGGTCTTCCTTGATCGCCGTGGCGAACGCGGCTTTCGCGTCGCTCGGCTTCTTCATGCCGCCGGCGAACACGGTCCCGAGCGCGACGTAGAGCTTCGCGCGAACCTTGGGGCTGCAAGCGCTTTTCTTGGCGCACGCTTGCTTGGCCAGGTTCAGCGTGTCGAGCGCTTCCTTGTATTTGCCTTCTTTGTAGCTCGCCTCGAGGACGGTCTGGACGAGGATCTCGACCTCCTCGTCGTTGGGCGCGGCGATCGCGGCCCCCGGGGCGAGGGTGATCGCGGCGGCCACGAGCGGGGCGAAGAGCGGGGCGAGGAGGGCTTGTGCGAGGCGGCGGATCACGCGTTGGCCACGATAGCCCCGACCTCGCGAAAAGGGATCCGACAAGATGGCGACCTTCGGCTCGAGGAAAAAGATCAGTTGCAGCCGCAGCCGCTGCCGGTGCCGCCGCTGCCCCCGACGGCGCCTTCCGTGATGGCGCGCAGGTGCGACTCGCCGAACCCGGACATGTCGGCCGCCGTCATCGTCGGATGCGCGAGCTTGCCGCGCTCGTACGGCGCGACGGGCGCGCAGCCCGTGCTCGCGAGGAGGCCCCCTCCGACCAGGAAGAGCCCGAGAACGACTTTCAGGGCGCGACCGGCGCGCACCAGCAACGAGGCAGAAACGTCGTCGATCAGCATCGCGCGAATCTCCGGGGCCAGCGTGTTTTCTCTTGTATGACGCGGTTTTTCTGGTCCCGCGTCAAGACCGTTTGCGTCGCCTTGAATCAAGGACCGGCGTCCCCACCGCCGCCGCCCGTTCGCCGCAGACCGCAGAAGGCCCACTGCTCGATGAAGGCGTAGTCCATGTCGGACAGGCCGCTCGGGGGCGGCATCGGCGCGCCGCCGCCGGCTGTGCCCTTGAGGTTGCAGAGGATCCAGGAGCGCGAGGGCTCTTCTTCGTTGATGTAGGGGTACCCCTGGGAGCCCGAGTACCCTTTGAGCTCATCGTAGAAGCTGTCGGGGCTCGAGGGCGAGAGGTAGATGCCGCGCGCGCCCGGCTCCGCGCCGTGACAGCCGCCGATCGTGCAGCCGGCCGTGGGGCCGCTCAGGATCGCGTAGACCTCGGGCCAGCTCGGGGCCGTCGTGCAGGCCGAAGGGTCGAGGATGGTGATGTCGGGGCAGCCGGTCTCGCGCACCTTGGGGCCTCCGGGGGGGCCGTACGGGCAGGCGTCGTCCTTGTCGTTGACGATCGACTCCTCGGTGCATGCTTGATCCCCGACGCCGACTTGACAGCCGGAGAACGAGGCGAACGCGAGGGCGGGGATCAGGACGAGGGCGGCGCGCCAGGTGCGGCGCGAACGGAGCCCGGGCGAGGTGGCCGCGGTCATGTTCGGCATGGTGCCACAAACTCGACGAGCTGGGGCAACGTGCGAGCGTAGCCCCGGAACACGAGTCTGATGTAAGCTCGCGCCGCGCGCGCGGTCGGTCCCGATCGTGTCCGTCGCGATCGCGGCTCCATGCCGCAGTTTCCGAGCGCAAACAGCGCCGTCTATCGAACCAGGAGACCTGAATGAGCTCGAGATCGTCGATTGTCCGCACCCTCAGCGCGCTCGTCACGGGCGCGGCCCTCTCGCTCACCTTCGTCGCGTGCGGCGGCGGCGCCGCGGAGGGTGGCGGTGCAGAGACCGCAGGCGCGGAGGGCGGCCTCGTCGGGAAGCCGGCGCCCGAGTTCGCCGCCGAGGCGGTCACCGGCGAGGGCCCGAAGAGCGTGAAGGAAGCCTCGGGCAAGGTGACCATCATCGACTTCTGGGCGACCTACTGTGGCCCTTGCAAGAAGTCGTTCCCGAAGTACCAGGAGCTCGTCGACCAGTTCGGCGGCGACCTCAGCGTCATCGCGGTGAGCGTCGACGAGGAGGACACGGACAAGGCCAAGCTCGAGGAGTTCGTCAAGGCGACGGGCGTGAAGTTCTCGATCGTCTGGGACAAGAACAAGAGCGCGGCGAAGGCCTACAGCCCGCCGAAGATGCCGACCGCGTTCGTCGTCGACAAGACCGGCACGATTCGCCACATCCACGCCGGCTACGGCGAGGGCGAAGAAGAGAAGATCGCCGAGGAGATCAAGGCGCTCATCGGTCAGTGACAGAACGAGCGGCCGCGATCCGGTCGAGCATCTCGACCCACGCGCGTGGGTTCGGAAGCACGAGGTCCGCATCGACGCCCGGCACCGGCCGCTCTGCCGACGCCACGTAGATCCCCACCCCACCCCGCCGCCGCGCGAGGGCGATCGCGCCCTCGTCGGTGGTGTCATCCCCCGCGTACACGACGAGCGTTCCTTCGGGCAGGCTCGAAAGCACGAGCGCGAGCGCGGTCTGCTTCGAGGCTGCCGGGTCACGCGCTTCGACGACTTGCCTTCCGTTGATCACCGAGAGTCCTTCGGCGAGCGCGGCCTCACGAAACGTTTCGAGCGCTTCCTCCGCGGCCTCGCGTGACGCGGGCGGGACCTCGCGCACGTGCACGGCGACGCCGCTCGCTTTGCGTTCGAAGCGCATGCCGGCGACACGCGCCGAGAGCTCTCCCGCGAGGCGCGCGAGGGCGTCGATCTTCGCGGCGGGCAGGACGTGCACGAGCCCGAGCATGCTGCCGTCGGGAGCTTCGAGGAAGGCGCCGTGCTCGCCGACGCGGTAGACCTTCCCGAGCACGCGCGTCCGTGCGCGCAAGCTCTCCAGGGGGCGGCCCGAGACGACGGCGACGTGCACGCCGGGGGCAGCTTCGAGCGTGGAAAGCGCGGCGAGGGCGTCGTCTCGCGCGTGGGCTCCCTCGGGGTCCGCCGTGATCTCGGAGATCGTCCCGTCGAAGTCCGTCGCGACGAGGAGCGACGGGGCGCGAGCGATGCGGGAGACCAGAGCGCTGTCGTCCATGGACGAGATCGTCCCCCGAAGGAGCGCGCGGCGCAAACGAGCGGGCAGAGTGGTAGCGTTTCGGGCATGAGAGGCACCAGGAAACACACGGGGCTCGTCTCGGCCTGGTTCGTCGCCTGGGGCGCGGCGAGGATGATGCTCGGCTGCGGAGGCGACGAGCCTCTGGGCGCGGGAGGCGCGGGAGGCGCAGGTGGCCAAGGCGCTGCTGTCTCGTCGTCCTCGTCGTCCTCGGTCGTCGGACCCGGGGCGGGCGCGGGGGGCTCGCTTCCTGCGGTCTTCCCGGTGACGGGTGTCGTGACGGACGGCGTTTTGCCCGTGCCCGGGGCGATCGTCATGCAAGGCGGCGGCGCGCCGGCGCTCGTGACGGGCCCGGATGGATCCTTTTTGATCGAGCTGTCGACGACGATTCCAGGCACGCCCACGGTGGTGGCGGCGAAGGAAGGGTATCGGAGCGCCGGCCTCGAAATGGACGCGGTGCCGGAAGGGCCGATCGAGCTCGTCCTGCGCGAGGCGGCGCTCCCGGACAATGCAGCCGGTTACAAATATGGGCCGCCGGGCGTCGGGGACGAGGTGCTCGACGCGACGACGGCGGTCTGCGGTCATTGCCACACGACGCTCGTGGCGCAGTTCCAGCAATCGGCGCACGCGAAGGCGACGCGGGACCCCTTGGTGCAGGATCTTTATGCGGGGACGTCGGGCGCGCACGTGGACGCGGCCTCCTGCGTGGCGGCGGGCGGCGAATGGCGAACGGGGCGGGTCCCGGGCACGCTCCTGGGCGCTTCGGCTCGTTGTTATCTCGGGGGCGGGGTCTTGCCGGACCTCAATGGTTGCGGCGCGAAGGGCGCGCTTGCTTGTGACGACCCGGCCCTCCCCGCGGCGGAGCGGCCGACCTCGTTCGGGGCCTGCGCCGATTGCCACGCGGCCGGGCTCGATGGACCGGCCGGCGGCCGTGATTTGCTCGAAGCGACGGGGATTGCCTTCGAGAATGGGAACCATTGCGACACGTGCCACAAGGTGCGGGACATCGATCTGACGAAGCCCCCGGGGACGGCGGGACGGCTCGTCCTGCAAAGGCCGTCAGAAAAAGTATCGAGCGAACCTCTGGCGAAGCTCCGGCAGGTGATGTTTGGCCCGCTGCCGGACGTGCCGAACGAGTTCATGGGGGGCAGTTATCAGCCCAAGTTCTCCGAGGCGACGTTCTGCGCGGGCTGTCACCAGCAATCGCAGCCGGCGCTCCTCCCGGGCGCGACGGTGGACCCGTCCCGTTTCCCCGAAGGTTTGCCCGTGCATTCGACGTTCGCGGAGTGGTCCGAGAGCCCGTGGTCGGAGGCGGGCGCGCCTTGCCAGCATTGCCACATGCCGCCGAACGAGGGCCTCTGGAACACGCTGGACAAGACGACCCCCGAGCGCGCGGACATCACGTTTGGCTTCGTGCGTCCGCCGGAGCAGATCCGCTCGCATGCTTTTCGAGGCCCGCTCGCGGGGACGCCGAGGCTGCTCGATCTTTCGCTCGGCATGTGGATGACGGCGAAAACGTCGGGAAACGCAGTCGACGTGACGGTGACGCTTTCGAACCAGGGATGTGGTCACGCATTGCCGACGGGCGAGCCGATGCGTGCGCTCGTGCTCGTGATTTCCGCGGAGGCTTGCGGCGAGGTGCTCGTGGCGAATGCGGGTCCGACGGTGCCGGACGTGGGCGGCGCGTGGGCGGAGGGCGTGATCGGGCAGGGCGTGACGATGGTAGGCACGAAGTGGTCATGGCCCGAGGGCGCGGCGCAGGCGTCGCCGGGGCAGGTCTTGCGGGTGGTGCGGGAGACGGGGGCGTGGATGGACTACCCGGGGATCGGGTATTTCGCGAATGCGGCGCTGTCGCCCGTGGAAAAGGGGATCCCGATCCGGGTGCCGGTGGGGGAGGCGAAGGTGGTATCGGCGGGGAATGGAGAGATCGTGGTGGATGCATCGATGGAGGCAAACCCCGGAGATCGGGTTTTCCTGGGGGATGCGCTGGCGGCGGAGATGGGGGATGGATCGGCGTCCGTGGCGCTCGCGGGCGTCGCGGGGCAGGCGTTCGCGCGGGTGCTCGTGGACCCGGCGGGGAAACG
>JANMGF010000701.1:0-16402 GCA_031374535.1 Polyangium sp. (in: bacteria) | reverse complement strand
CCTCGCGCGCGAGGAGGTCACGGTGACAAAATCACGCAAGAAGACGCTGGGATGGGTCGCTCTGGGGTTGCTCGGATCGATCGCAGGGGCCTGCGGGGGCGGCGGCGACCCCAAGATAACGGAAAATCCCCCGCCCGCGGTCGATCCCCTGGCCCATTGCCAGTTCGAAACCCCCCCCGAGCGCCCCACGAAGCCGGCGAATGCGCCGACGAACATCCAGGCTGGATACGGCGTTTCCATCCTGCCCTTGCCCATCGGCACGCCCTTGGGCGGCTACGCGTCCCGCACCGTCGGCCTCGGCGGCGCCAAGCCCGTCGACGATCGGCCCCGCCGCTTCGGCAAGAGCCTCGTCCCGACCGTCGGCATCCACGACGCCCCACGCGCCGAGGCCCTCGCCCTCGAGGCCGGCGGCGAGCGCGTCGTCATCGTGCGCGTCGACGCGCCCCTCCTCAACGAGCATACGCTCTACGAACTCGAATCGAAGGTCGCCCCCGACGGCTCGATGCGCGGGCGCATCGTGATCACGGCCTCGCATAGCCACGCAGCCTGGGCCGGCTACCAGCCGAGCTTCGTCCTCATGCCCGGCGTCGACAGGGCCAAGCTCGCGCTCGCCGAGCGCGCCGTCGAGGGCATGGCCGACGCGATCAAACAGGCGCTCGAGGGGCTCGGGGCCGCGAAGATCGGCGTGACCGTCGAGAAAAACTTCGACCCGAACAACGAGGTCAACCGCGATCGGCGCGGCGACAACAACGATCTCCTCGGCCCCGACGGCAATGACGCCGGCAAGGGCAAGGACCCGACGTTATGGGTCCTGCGCGTCGACAAGGCCGACGGATCGCCCCTCGCCGCGCTCGTCGATTTCCCCATTCACGGCACCATCGGCGGCGGCGACAATCCGCTGGTCTCGACCGACGCCCCCGGGGCCATCACGCGCGCGCTCAGCATGGAGCTCGGATATCCCGTGATGCACCTCCAGGGCGCCGCCGGCGACGTTTCTCCCGCAGGGCAGGAGGGCCGCGACGCTTGCCCCGACTCGCTCCGTTGCCTCGACATTCCCCGCCTCGAGACCCTCGGCGCCCGCGCCACCGAGCTCATCGCGCCCATCATCGGCAGCGTGCAGACCGGCGACAAGGCCGCGCTCGAGATCGTCACGCGGAGCTTTTACATTGGCCGCGAGGGCGTCGTGAAGCGCCCCGACGGCACCGAGCTCCGCTACAGCCCGTTCGATCCCAATGTCGAGGAGTACGTGCCCGACGGCGTCCTGCTCGATGAAAAGGGCAAGGTGGCGAGCCCCGTCGACGAATTCAACACCTACGCCGGCGCGGGCCTCTGCGGTGAACAGAGCGGCACGGGCGCGCTCGCCGGGCTCCCCGGCGCGCTCAGCATGCCGGTGTATGGCTCGTGCCTCGAAATCGCCAAGGGCAGCGGGCTCATCTTCGGCATCTTCGACGTGAGCACCGATAGGCCCTTGCCGCTCTGCGACACGGTACGCACGACGGCCGCGGCGATTCGAATCACGGGGACGCCCACCGGCGATTACCTCGTCGTCACGGCGCCCGGCGAGCCCGTCGCGCCGTGGGCCGCGTATCTGCGAGGCCTCTCGCCGGCCGGCCCCGACAGGACATTGCTGATCGGGTATGCCGACGATCACGTGGGGTACCTCCTCACGGGCGAGGATTGGCTCGCGGGTGGATACGAGCCCAGCATCAACATCTGGGGCCCGCTCGAAGGCGAGATGATCCTCGGGGGTGTCCTCGAAGCCGCGAAGCTCGCGTGGACGCCTGAAATCGAGGACCCCGAGGTGGGCAGCTCGCGGTTCGCCGGCTGGAAATACATCGACGACGCGCCGATCGCGAAGCTCGAGACGAGCGATCACGGCACGGTCGCGGCCGCGTCTCCTGCATTGTTCTGGCCTGATACGGTGGCCGCGGACGTGGGCGCCGCCTTGGTCCCGCGCGCCGTCGGTGCCGCGCGGTTTGCCTGGTACGGCGGCGATCCGGCCCTCGATATGCCCGTCGTCACCATCGAACGCGAGGCTGCGCTCGGCATGTACCAGCCCCTCCTCGACGCGAAGGGCCGCCCGGCCACGTCCTACGAGGGCGCGATTGTCACGACATACTCGCCCGATCCGGTCAATGCCGACGCGCCCGAGCGTCACGTCTACACGGCGACGTGGCAGCCTGTCCCGCCGGACCTCTTCTCCTCGCAGAAGCCCATGCTTCCTTTCTCGCTCCCGCTCGGGAAATACCGATTCCGCGTGAAAGGCAAGGCGCTCGCCGCGTCCGGCGAGACGACGTACGAGCTCGCGAGCGCGCCTTTCGAGGTCGTGGCCGCGCCGCTCTCGCCGGCGTCCACCGCCACGCGCGGCGCCTCGTCGATGGATCTCGTGGTGAATCTCGGCGCGGCGCCGGGGCTCCGGGCTTTGCGCGTGGGACCGAGCGACACGGGCGTGCCGCTCCTCGGGCCGTGGACGGTGATGGTGACGTTCGCGAACAACCAGACAAAGACCGTCGAGGTCATCCCCGATGCCGAGGGCAAGGCCAGCGTTCCGCTCACGATGCAGGAGGCTCTGGACGCGACGACCGTCGAGATCCTCGACGTGGCAGGCAATGGCGGAACGCTGACGATCCCTTGATCTAGCTCGCGCGTTTCCCGTACTTCTCCCGCGCGTCCTCCTTCAGCTCCTTCGCGAGCTCCCGCACGTCTTTCGCCTCGTCGCGCGTCACCTTCCCGTCCTTGCCCGCCTCTTTCGCGGCGGCGCGGATGGCGGAGGCGCCCGCCTCGAAGTCCTTGCGAATCTGCGATTTCATTCCGTCCGGCAGCAAGGGATGCGCGGCGAGGAGCTGCTCCATCTGCTCGCGTGCGTGCTTGATGCGTTGCTCGACCTTCTCGTCGAAGCGGACCGTTTCCATCGGGAACTCGCCCTTGCCGTGTTTTTTCTTGTCGATCTTTTCGACCCTGGGCTGCTTGCCTTTCTCCTCGGCGGAGGCGGCGAGCGGGGCGGCGAGGGCGGTGAAGGCGAGAGCGAGAGCGAGGGGGCGAACGAAGCGACGAAGGCTCGACATGGCGGGGCTCCTTTTCGGGCGATTGCCGTGGGTCGCTGGGGGGTAGAGCACGGGGCGTGCCAGGCGTTCGACCCTGGATTCAGCCTGATTTCGCGCGGTTCGGCCTGCGGAGCGGGCGCCGCACCTGCGGAATCGCGCGCTGGCTGCGGCGTGGCGCGCGCACCGGGGTCGAATCGGGGTATCCTGGGGGCGAAAGGACGGAAACCCTCATGCAACGACGATACATGGTTCATCGATTCGCGCTCCTCGGCCTCCTTGCTTCTACCCTCGGCGGCTGCGGCATCTTCGGAGACGGCGAGGAAGAGCTCACGGGCGACGCGCTGGTCCAGCACAACATCGAGGAATACGAGTCCCTGCAGGCATCCCTCGAAAAGAACCGGACGGACGCCATGGGCAAGAGCGCCACCGGGGCCGCCGCCGTGGGCAATCGCCTCTTCTGGCTCCAGTTCCCCACCTTCGACGCGACGCTGCACAGCCTCGATACGGAGTCCGGGACACGCGTCAATTACACGTTCGGCGTCGGCGACTCGAACGCCTGGAACTGGCGCGCCAGTAGCTCGATCGTCGTCACCGCCGTGACAGGCGCCGGGGCCGGTCTCGCGTACGAGGCGTACGACGTCAACCAGCCCGGACAGCTCCTCGGCACGCTCAGTATGGCGTCTCCCGGCGGGGGCGTCCGCTGGTATGCGTATGCGCCGGACGGCAATCAGGTCTACATCGTCCAGACGGGCACGCCAAACCTGCTTTTGCGCTGGACCGTGGGCGCCGCGCAGGCCGAGACCGTCATGAGCCTGGAAGAGGCCGGCATGAGCGTCGGCGAGTTCTGGGATTTCGGCGTCGAGGGCAATACCGCGATCCTGATCGAGAGCGGCCGGGTCTGGAGCCTCGACATCGCCGCGAAGAAGGCCACGTGGCTCGAGAACGAGACCCAGGCGATGGCCGCGCAATGGGATCCGAAAGGCGTGTTTTACCTCGCGGCCACCGGGCCGTTCTTCTATTCGTACGATACCCTGAAAAACAGGGACCTCGAAGCGGAGATCGAGGCGTCCGGGTACTCGCTGAACAGCACCTACGACAGGATTCACCTCTATTCGCAGGGCGGCGCCCGGAACGGCGACGACGTCGCGTACATCGGCTCGTCTGGGCTTTTTATTTACGATCTCGGGACGAAAAAGGCGCGCCCCGCGCTGCTCGATGCGCGCGACAACAGCATCGTGTACCGGCACCCCGTCCTCCTGGAGAACGGGAAGCTCTTCGTGCAGGGGCTCGAATCGACGAGCGGCGCGACGGGCGCCGAGGGGGGCTGGTACGAGGTCGATTACTGAGTTTCATCGTCGAAAGGATACCCGGCTGGCGGCGGGGCCGTCGTCCAGCGAAGGTTTTCCGGATCGAGGAGCGATTCGAGGTTCTCTCGCCACAGCTCGATCATCAATCGGTACGTCGACGCCACCACGAGGACACGCATGGCCGAGCGACCCACCTTCGTGGATTGATTGGGGTGGTTTTTCGAAGTGCGAGCCACCAGCGTGTATTCGAGTTCGATGATGCGGTCGATGCAGTCCAGTTGCCGCTCGATCACCTTGCATCGGCGGGTGATGAGCTCCTTGAACCTGTCCTGTCGCTCCCTCGTCATCGCGCCCTCCCTTCTCGAGATGACGCGCGCCGCGGCCCCCACCTGGGCTGCCGCGGCGCGCGCCTTGGGCTCGTTCACGGAGCCGGAGCCGGAGCCGGAGCCGGAGCCGCGTAGCCCGCCGTCTCCTGGGCGTACTCGAGGACGCGGAGCGCCTTGCCGGCCTTCATGTTGAGGATGAGGTTCTTGGCGACGACCGCCTCGAGCGTGTCCAGGACCGCCTGGTTGATGGCGAGGACCTCGGCCACCGTGGGGTACGCCGGCGACGGGGCGCCCTCCTTGAGGGTGCCGAGGATCCACTGGATCTTCTCACCCTCCGCGTTGAGGATGTGCGAGAGGCCCATCTCCTCCATCGAGATCGAGACGAGGACGAGCAGCGCGACGTCTTCCGCGTCGAGATCGGGAACGCCGTTGTTCTCCTGCTTCGGGAAGACGGGAATGTTCACCTGGCTCATGGTAATTCTCTCTTTCTTTTCGTAATGGCTCGCTGCGCCCGGCTCCCTGTGAGCCGCTTCGTTTATCGCCGCGGGCACTTACAATGACGAACGAGGCGTCCTTTTCGTGAGCATTGATTCGACGCCCTCGCGTCGTTTTGCCCGACGGCCTTCGCCATCCGACGCGGACGGACACCTGCGCGGCTTCGGCGATTCCAGTGTCGATTGGCGAATCGACATTGACCGGATCGATCCTTTATCGAATCATCGCCCTATTCACTTGCTTGGCGCGCCCTCGATTGGCGCGCCGCGTCGAATGGGGGTGGCTCATGGGGGGGGAGAACCAGAGCAGCGGTCGTGCTGCTTTTCAGGAGGCCTGGTCGCAGTCCGAGGCGCGGCTTCGGAAGCTCTGTTTTCGCTGGACCGGCAGGGATCACGAGGTCGCGAGGGACGCGCTCGGCACGGTCGCCGTGCTCGCCATGGAGGAGCTCACGAGGAGCGCCGAACCGATATCCAATTATCAAGCATGGCTCACCCGGCTCGCGCGGAACGCCTGCGTGGATCTCCACCGGCAGCGCGCGATCAAAAGGAGGGCGCTCGAGCGGATGACCGCGGAAGGACTCTTCGAGTCGGCGCACGTGGAGTCGCCCGAGGCCGAGCAGATGCGGCGCGAGATCGACGTGCTCGTTCACAGGGCCATCGAGGGCTTGCCCAAGGCGCTCGCCGAACCCGTCAGGAAACGCCTCGTCGAGGAAGAACCGTACGAGGACATCGCCGACGCGCTCGCGCTCTCTCCCGAGGCGGTGCGAAAGCGTATCCAGGACGCGCGAACCCGGTTACGCAACGAGCTCTCGACGCACTTCGACGAGAGCACGACGCGCGGAATCGGTCGCAGGGTGGAAACTCGTCTTTCCACGCGTTGATACGGTCCGGGCTGGATAGGACATTCTGCGTCCGATTGCTTTTCGTTTTCGTTCACGAAAGGCGGCCTGCCTTCTTCATACTGCCATGGTTGGTCGTGAGGACAGGATGACGACATCCATGCCAGGTCTCGGCTTCATGACGGCGAACGAGGCTGTCGCGTTCCTGGAGGTGAAGCGCTCGACGCTCTACACCTACGTGAGCCGGGGCCTCCTTCGCAGCGTTCCGTGCCCGGGGGGTCGCGGTCGGTATTACCTGCGCGAGGACGTCGAGCGATTGAAAGCGCGAAGCGAGGCGCACGCCGGCCGATCCTTGCCCGATCCCGACGCGGAGCGCATCTCGTACCGGACCTTCATCACGCAGGTTTCCCCCGAGGGACCGAGCTATCGGGGCCATCCCGTCGCAGAGCTCGTCCTTTCTGGCATTTCGTTCGAGGCCGTGGCCGAGCTGCTCTGGACCGGGCGGCTTCCCTCGAAGGACGATCACGAGCCCCGTCTGTCCCTGTCCGAAGAGCATGGGCGCGACGTCCTCCTGATCCTTCACCGGACTTGCGACGCGCTCGCGCTCCTTTCCTTGCCTACCGCGCCCCTCGACGTGGTGCGCCTCGGCCTCCTCTTCTGGTCCTTGCAAAGGCCAGGGGGGCGCGCGGAGGATCCTCATGCGAATCTCGTCGAGGCGCGCGCGCTCCTCCGGCTCGTCGCCGCATTACCAGCCACCTGCCGCGGGGCCACGCGCGCCGCGGAGGCCGCCCGCGCCCCGACCCTCGCTGCCTGCCTCGCAGAGGCCTGGGAATCCGATGGGGAGCCCGGTTTTGCGAAACGCGTGGCGCTCATCGATCGGGCCCTCACCCTCTCCGCGGATCACGCGGTCGAGCCCCCTGCGCTGGCCGCGCGCGCCGCCGCGCATGCGGGGGGCAGGCTCGCGGCGTGTGTCCTCGCGGGCGTGGAGGCGCTCTCGGGGGTCGATCACGCCGGGGTATGCACGCAGCTCTCGGATCTGATCGACGTCCTCGAGACCCCCGCCGACGTGAAGGAATTCGTGGCCGATCGCCTCGAAAAGGGGAAAGGCATTGCCGGCTTTTGCCGTCATCCAGGGGCGGATTCACGCGCGGCGCTCCTGCTCGAGGCCGCATCGTCTTTTGCGCCGGAGGATCGACGTGTCGAGCGCGTGTGTGTCCTGGTCGAAGCCGCGCGCGCATTTGGGGAGCCCGGGCTCGAAGTGGGGCTCGTGGCCCTCTCCGCGGCGCTTGGATTGCCGGTAAGCGCGCCGGCCGCCCTTCTCGCCGTCGGCCGCGTGGCCGGGCTCGTCGCGCACGTCCTCGAAGCGGAAAACCGCTATTGACGCGCGAGCGCCTCGAACCACGGCCGTAGGGGGCGTGTACCGCGCGCGGGCGCCACCGAATTCGAGGTCGTGACGGCCGCGACGAACTCCATCATATCCGAGAGGCGCGGGTGGGGGAGCCGCAGCACGGCGCTCCAGAACCGAAATACGCCCGCCGGCACGTGCATGATTCGAGGTTTTTTTCCCACGACGTCGAACGCAAGACGCATGATCTCCTCGCGGGTCAGGACCTCCGGGCCACCCACGGGGAGATCCTGGGGGCCGTCCTCGAGCACCTCGATCATCGCCTCGGCGACGTCGACGGGATGCACCGGGTTTGCCTTGGCCGTCCCATCTCCGGCGACGGACCCCACGCCCCACCGGGCCATGGAGATCAGATCGCCGAGGGCCGAAAAGATCCCGGTTGGCCGGACGAACGAGCACGAGAGGCCCGACGTACGGAGCATGTTTTCCGTGTCGAGGTGCGCCCGCATGTACCGGGTGTGATCGTATCCGGGCCCGGGGTGGGCGGAGAGATAAACGAATCGTTTTGCCGAGGCGCGCTGCGTTGCTTCGAGGAGGTTCTGATGGGCGACGAAATCGACGTCGCGAAACCCGCGCCGCTCCCCGAGCCCGAGCGCGACATTCGCGCCGAGGCACGAAACCACGATATCGACCCCGGCGAGGGCGTCCCCGAGCGAGTCCGGCCGCGTCGCGTCCCCGAGGACGACCTCGCTCGCGAGAGGGCGGATCTTGTCTGCGTTTTTCGCGCTCCGCGAGAACGTGCGCACGAAATGGCCACGTTCGCGGAGCAAACGCAAAACCTCGGTGCCGACAGCGCCGGTCGCTCCGGCGAGCAGGATGCGCGGATTGTTCATACTCACTCGCTCGTCGCCCGGATCCCGAACCTCGCCATCAATCGCTGCAGGTGCCTCCGGTCGACGCCCGCCTCACGCGCCGCGCGCGAGACATTACCGCCGGACTGCGCGAGGATCGCCTCCACATAAGCGCGCTCGAATCGCTCCACCCAGGCGTCCTTCGCCTCGTGATAAGGCAATTTGAGGAGGGATGCGTCGACGCCGCTCGCCGGAGTCACGTCCTTCGGCGCTTCGGTCCCCGGTGGGGCCTCCGCCTTTCGCTCCTCCGCGCGTGGGCTCACCGCGGGCTCGCCGGGCGCGGCGAAGGCGCCGAGGACGGCCCAGCGCTCCACGATGTTGCGCAGCTCCCGCACGTTGCCCGGGAAATCGTAACGCGAGAGCATCGCGATTGCGGTCTCGTCGAGCCGCGCGCAAGGCAACAAACCCGACGCCGCGCGCCGCCGCGCGAGCTCGTCCTGGATGTGATCCACGAGGAGCCGCAGATCCTCGATACGCGTGCGGAGCGGCGGGACACGTACGATCACCACGGCGAGGCGATAGTAGAGATCCTGCCGGAAGCGCCCCGCCTGCGCCTCACGCGCGAGCGATCGGTTCGTCGCCGCCACGATGCGCACGTCCACCGAACGTGATCGGTCCGAGCCCACGGCCTTCACCTCGCGCCGCTCGAGCGCGCGAAGGAGCTTCGCCTGCATGTCGAGCGGCAACTCGCCGACCTCGTCGAGGAAAATCGTCCCCCGATCCGCCGCCAGGAAAGCGCCCTGCCGCTCGCGCACCGCGCCCGTGAACGCGCCCTTTTCGTGGCCGAAGAGCTCGCTCTCCAAAAGCTCGCGCGGGATCGCCCCGCAGTTCACCGCGACGAAGGCCCCTGCGCGGCCGCTCGCCTCGTGCAGCCCCTCGGCCGCGAGCTCCTTGCCCGTGCCCGTCTCGCCTTCGAGCAGCACCGTGAGATCACTCCCCGCGACGCGCTCGAGGAGCGCGAACATCTCGCGCATCGCGGGGCTCGCGCCGAGCATCCGGCCGAAGCGCGCGCGCGGGCTGATCTCCTGCTCGACCGTCTCGGCGAGGGGTTCGAAGCGCAGGACGCTGTTGCCGAGTCGTATGAGCGTGTCGTCCGTGATGGCCACGCGCTCGATGCGCAGGTCGCCCACGAACGTGCCGTTCGTCGAGCCGAAGTCGGTGAGCGAGAAGCCGTGGGGACCGAGGCGCACGGCGAGGTGTTCGCGCGAGACGGCAGGGTCGCGCAAAGTCACGTCGACATCGGGGCTGCCGCCGACGCGTACCTCGTCCTGCGCGAAGACGTAGGCGGCGCCGACATCACGTGCATCGGGCGCGTCGACCACGACCACGCGTAGCTTGCGGATCCGGCGCACCGAGGGGCCACTCGTCGCGTCGATCACCTCGGTCACGGGACGCCGTCCCGAGCCGCTCGGGGCGCTGCCGAGCCATTTCGTCTTTTCGCCGTCGCTCATGGCTCGCGCTCCTCCGCCTCCTCGTCGTCCTTGCTCGTGCCCTTCTTCGGGGACACGAGCACCACGTGCTCATTCGGGCGCACGCGGAACGTGTACTCGCGCCGCGCGCGATTCGGTAGCACGACGGCGACCGTGTGGTCTCCGCTCCGAAGCTCCAGCCGTCCATCGGCAGGCAAGGCCACCTTTTCCCCATCGATCTCGACGTGCGCGCGCCGCGGGACGGCCCCGGCGAGCGAGATCGACCCTCGTTGCCCGCGCTGCACGAGGCGCGCCGAGAGTTGCCCCGCCGCGAACGCGACGACCGCGAGGATGGCCACGGGCAACCACACGGGGAACGGACGTCGCGGCAGAGGCGTCGGCAGAGGTGCAGGTTCGGGGGCGGGGCGAGGCGGGGTCTTCGGGGACAAACCTCGCGGTTCGTTCGTCGGCGGCGGGGCGAGGGCCTTTTTCTCCTCGGAAGAACGCGCGCGATGCCCTTCGACACGCGCGGCGAGGGCCTGCCGATCGAGCGCGAGCGCCTCGAGTCCACGCACGATCGAAGCCATCGTGGGGCGTGCCGTCGCGTCCCGCGCGAGCGCGGACGAGAGCCCCGGAACGCGCGCCTCCCACGCGGCGAGGTCACGCGGGGGATCGCCGCGGGTCGCGGCCGAGGCGAGGTCTTCCTCGGGGAATATGCGCCTTCCGAGCGCGCATTCTGCCACCACGACGGCCCAGCCGTACACGTCGCTCGTGGCGCGCGCCTCCCCGGGTAGCGCGGACTCGGGGGCCAGATATCCCGGCGTCCCCGCGACCTCGGGCCGCGCCTCGCCCACGCGCCGCGCGAGGCCAAAATCGAGGAGCTTTGCTTCGCCGGTCTCGTCGATCACCACGTTCGAGGCTGCGACATCGCCGTGCACCCAGCCCTTCTCGTGCAGCGCCGCGAGCGCCCGCGCGACGTCGATCGCCGCCGCGCGCACCGCACCCTCGGGCATCGTCTCCGCGTCGCTCGCGAGATCGTCGAGCGGCGCGCCGCGCACGTGCTCGATCGCCACGTAAGGCAGGCCCGCGAGCTCGCCGTGGGCCGAGAGGGCTGGCAGCGCCGAAGAGCGCACCTCGGCGAGCACCTCGCCCTCCCGCTGGATGGACTGCGCGGAGCGGCCCGAGGCGCGTTCGCCCAGCACGGGCCGCATCACCACGAACGTCTGGCCGCTCCGGTCGCCGAGCCGCACGGCGACGAGTACGTCCGACATCGCCCGTCGCGCGAGGCGCTGCACGAGGAGGAAGTCGCCGAAGAGCTCGGGCACGAACGGCGCGGACACGGGCGGAGGGTAACCGAGAAAGGCCCGAGGCGGACACCTTCACGCGCGCGCGGGAACCTTTCGCCTTTTCTGGCGTCGACATCCGGCACGTGGGTCGATCGCGAGCATGATCCGGCCCGAGGAAGGTCGTCATGCGTCGTCTCCGTCCCCTCGTCGCGGCCCATACGCTCGTGTTTTTCGCGGGCCTCTCCGGATGCCTCGTGGCGCCCGACGAACCCTCGTCCGAAAAGCCCTCCCCCGCGGCGGCGCGCGGCGCCCCCGCCATTCTGGAGACGGCCACCGCGATGGCCGAGGAAGAAATCGCAGCAGACGACACGAAATCCTCCGCGCTCGCCGCGCCCCGCGGCTTCGGCACGATCACGGGAAGGTTGCCCGGCACGGTTGCGATCGTCCCCGGCGTGCGCCTCCGATCTCATTCCGTGCGTGTCACCCTTCGTGATGGATTCGCCCGCACCGAGATCGAGGAGGAGCTCGCGAACGACTCTGACTCCGTCCTCGAGGGCCGTTACGTGTTCCCGCTCCCCCCCGACGCCAGCCTTTCGCGCCTCGCGCTCTGGGTGGGCGACGAGCTCGTCGAGGGCGAGATGGTCGAACGCGAGCGCGCGGCCCGCATTTTCCAGGGCATCGTGGACGACACCGTGCGCCCGCGGGATCCGGCGCTCCTCGAATGGACCCAGAACAGCTCGTTTTCCCTGAAGATTTTCCCGATGCCGGCCCGGGGAAGCCGCAAGGTGATCCTCGCCTACGACGAGGTCCTGCCCGTCACGAGGGGCCGTGCGCGGTATACGTACCCGCTTTCTCTCGGGGAGGATCGCGCCGTTCGAATGGATTCGTTCCGTATCCACGTCACGGTGGAGGACGTGGGCGGCGCCGCGGCTGAGACGAAGGTCCTCGGTCACGCGGCCACGCTCCGCACCGAGGACGGCCACCTCGAAGCCAGTTTCCAGGCCGAATCGTTTGTCCCCCATGCTGATTTCGTCCTCGAATTTCCGCGCCCCGAGGCGGACGTCCTGCCTGTCGCCGTCGAGGGCGCCGAGGGCGGCCCTGGGTTTTTCGCGCTGCGCGTCCCGGTCGCGAAAGCGCCGGAGCAATCTCTGGCCGAGCCACGCTCCGAAAAGGTGCTCGTCCTCGACGCGAGCCACGGCGTGACGCGTCAGGGGCTCGACGCCGAGGTCACGGTCGCCGAGGCCATTTTGCGCCGGATGCGGGAAGGGGATCGTTTCGCGGTCCTTCTTTGCGACAGCGCGTGCGTGGCTTATCCCGAGCGTGGGCTCTCCGAAAAGACCTCCGCCGCTCTCGACGAGGCAAAACGATTTCTGCACGATCGCGCCCCGGAGGGCGCCTCGGACCTCGCCTCCGCCCTCGTCTCCGGCCTTTCGCGTGTCGAGACGAAGGACCGTGGGCAGGTCGTGTATCTCGGCGACGGCGCGCCCTCCGCGGGCGAGCTGAAGGTCGACACGATCGCCGCGCGGGTCCGTCCGATTCTTTCGGACAAACGTTCGGAGCTACGTTTTTTTGGTGCAGGTCCCTCGATGGACGAGCTCGTTCTTTTCGGGCTCGCCGAGGAGCTCTCGGCCTCGTACGAGCGGCTCGCGGTGGAGAGCGGATCCCTTGCGCAGCGGGCCCATGCGGTCGCGAAGGGCCTCGACGTCCCGCTCCTCGTGAATGCGCACCTCGAGCTCCCGGCGGGGTTCGTCGACGTGTTTCCGCGCAAGCTCCCGGCCCTCTGCGTGGGCGAGGAGATCGTCGTCGTGGGCCGCCTCGCGACCGCACCGTCGGCAGAGAGCGCCACCGTGAAAATTTCGGGCGAAATCGACGGCGCGACCGTCCTCGAATCACGCCAGCTTGGGTTCGCCGCGGCCCCCGGCGGCGATCGCAAGGTCCTCGCCCGGCGCTGGGCCACGGCGCGGATCAGCGAGCTCGGACGGCGATCGGACGGCGATGCGGCCAAGGAGACGGTCGCCCTCTCCCTCCAATACCACGTGCAGAGTCGCCTCACGTCGTTGCTCGTCCTGGAAAACGATCGTATGTTCGCCGCGTTCGGCATTCCTCGTACGCAGGGCAAAACCGGCCTCTCGTCCGCGGTCGAGACGGGCCGCGGGCGCCTGGGATCGAGCGGATCCGATGCGTTCGGCGATTCGTTCGGCGATTCGTTCGGCGCGGGCGGGCTTGGTTTGTCCGGGGTCGGCGAGGGCGGGGGCGGGCAGGGGTTTGGCTCGGGCCTGGGGAGGCTCGGTTCCATCGGTCATGGCACGGAGCGGTCCTCCTCGAATCGCTCGGTCCCGACGGTTCGTATGGGCGCGACGAGCGTGAGCGGCCGGCTGCCCCCGGAGATCATCCAGCGTATCGTGCGGCGAAACTTCGGGCGTTTCCGGCTCTGTTACGAGCGTGGGCTCTCGGTCGATCCGAACCTCCAGGGGCGCGTCGTCACCCGGTTCGTCATTGGCCGTGACGGCGCGGTCTCGGCCGTGAGCAACGGCGGAAGTGATCTTCCGAATGCAGAGGTCGTCTCCTGCGTGATTCGTAGCTTCCACGGCCTCTCGTTCCCCCAGCCCGAGGGTGGAATCGTGACCGTGAATTACCCGATCGTGTTTTCGCCGGACGGCGGCGCGTCCTCGTCT
Organism: Polyangium sp. (in: bacteria); assembly: GCA_031374535.1. Taxonomy (GTDB): domain Bacteria; phylum Myxococcota_A; class Polyangia; order Polyangiales; family Polyangiaceae; genus Polyangium. The sequence goes on along the minus strand of JANMGF010000701.1, from coordinate 2,766 downwards.
TCGTCTTCGTCGCAGGCGTGGCGCCCCTCGCACGCCTGGGGGAATTCGTCGTGGGTCGGCAAGGGGGACGAGGTTTGGCGCGGCGCGGGGAAGGACGCGCTCGCGAAGCTCGAAAAGGCTGTCACGGACGCGCCCGAGAGCCGGCGCGCGCGCGAGGCGTTCGTCACGGGATTGCTCGCGCGCGGGCGATTCGAGGAAGCTTTGCGTGAGGCCACGAAATATATCACGAAGGACCCCGACCGCGCCCGCGCGCACGAGCTTCAGGCGGAGGCGGCCGCGGCGCTCGGCGAGGACGATTCCGCGCTCGTCGAGCTCGATACGCAGGTGGAGCTCGAGCCCTCGAATGCGGGGGCCCACCGGCGCGCGGCGCGAGCCTTCGAGGCCGCGGGCGACGAGCGTCGAGCCTGCGCCCATTTCCGCTCGTACGCCGAGCTGCGCCCGGCCGACCCGGATGCGATGTACGAGGCGCTCCGCTGCCGCGCGCGTGTCCTCGGCGAGCGAGACGCGGTGATGGCCGCGATTGTGGCCCAGAAAAATCCGAGCAAGCGCATCCTCTCTCTGCGCGAAGCCCTCGAAAAGGGGGAGGCGCCGGCCTACGCGGCGGGTGAGCCCGGGGGCGAGCGAATCTCGGCGAAAATCACGTGCGGAGAGGGCGTGGAGGGTTGTCCCCGGGTCGTGGTGATCGACCCCGCGGGCCGCGTCACGACCCCGATCGTGCCCGGCGCAGGCCGCTCGGGCGCAACCTGGGTCACGGCGTCCGCATCGAGCGGGACGTACCGTGTCCTCGTGACCGGAGGCCTGCCGTCGGCGCGCGGGGAGCTCGTGGTTCGTCTGGACGATACCATCAAGAAGTTCGAGGTGCGCGGCGGGGAGGGGGCGCGGACGGGGGCGGTCGTGTCGGTGGGGTTGTGACCGATTACAGGCGCAAGGGCTTACGGCGAACGTGCCAGAATGCGAGCACGATGATGTGGCCGTGGTCCGCGTCGATGACGTAGTACAGGTGATAACCGAGGCGATCGAGCAGTATCCTGCGTACGCCCGCGAGGCGCGCCTGGGGGACGGGCGCGCCGAGGGCTGGCGCGGCGACCAGCAACTTGGCGATACGTGCAAGCTCTGTGGGAATGGCGCCTGGAGCGGCGTCGCTGCGATGGCCGCGCCACCAGGTTTCGGCGGCAGCGATCTCTCTCGTGGCCCGTGTGCTGAAGAGGACGTCGAATCGGCGTCGTGTCACGGGCGTCGAAGCTGGGCGAGCACCGCGTCGAGGGGAACGAGATCCCCGCGCTTGGCTTCTTCGACCCGCCGGATGAGCTCTTCCTCTTCCTCGGCCGAAAGCTCGACGTCCGGCTCGGAAACTTCGTCCCGCTCGTCGATCACGGCCGCTGCGGTCCCCGACCTACTCATGCCAGCAACCTAGCACACCGGCCGTTTGCCTGGCAAGCCCCCCCGCCACCCGACTAGACCACCTCGGCACTCCGATAAGGATGCGAATCATCCACCCTCGGCGGAGGGCCCTTCTTCATGGGGACCAGGCCCGCGGCCCGCGTCGCCACGAGGCTGCCGATGGCCACCAGGACCACGGCCACATTCACGACATCCCCCACCATCGGAATCGCGCCGACCACCACGAAGAGCGCGCAACCGAATGCGAGATGCGCATATTCATTCTTCGTCTTGTGCCCGATCAGCGCGCGACCCACGACCTCCAGCACCGAGCACATCGCCGCGAAGACCCCGAAGATCCCCGCGAGCAGGCCCACCACGGCGACCGGAATGCCGACCACCGTCACGCAAAGCGCGACGAGGAGCGCCAGCGCGCCGAGCGAGCCCACGATGCCGAGCGCGAACGAGCGCATCGGGCGAGCCGCGATTTCCACCTTGAGCGACTCCGCGCGCTTCGTGAAGAGCGCAATCAGCACCGCGCCGAGCGCGAACAGGAGGGCCCCGCCCGTCATCGATTCGCCGAAATCACGCGCGACCCGGGCGGCGACCGGCTTGCCGTCTTCCTCGTCCTCGTGAATACGGGTCGAGACATCGCCCTTGACGATCGCCCCTTCCTCGCGCTCCAGCTTCCCGCCCACGATCTGCGTGTCGCCGTCGAGGGTCGCGCCCTTCTTCATGATCAACGAGCCGCCAATCACGTCGGCGTCGCCCATCACCCGTGCGCCTCGCTCGAGCGTCACCGAGCCGCCCACGACCTCCACGCTGCCCGTGACCACGCCACGAATCGTGAGCGTGCCGGCGATGACGTGTACGTTCTTGACAACCTCGTCCTTCTCGATAACGAGGTTTTGCCCCACCACCTCGCGATCTTTGCCTTCCCCCTTCGCCGCCTCCGCATGCGCCACGTCGGCTGCTTGTTCGGCGGCTGCGTTTGGCGCGACGCCCGGCGGTAGGGGAGGCTCGGGGGGCAGCGGCGGCACGGGCGGCACCGCGGCCACGGGCGGAATGGCTCGCGCCGTGGAGGCGCGCGAAATCGAGATCAAGGTTCCATCGCGGCGCGCGACGTAATCGCCGCTTTCCAAGAGGAGCGAGAGGACCTTGTCGGCAGGCTGATCCTTGACGTGCAGGGACGCGGATTCCGACGAGGGCGCGTGGATCACGACGCTCCAGCCCGCGGCCTCGGCGAGGCGCTTGATGGCGTCCTCCTGCGGCACACGCTCGAGGTCGAGGGAGATCTTCTTCTCGTCCTTCGGCCAGTCGCCTTGCTGCTCGACCGCCGCCAGCGAGGGCGCCGCAGTCGTCAGAGCACCAAGCACGAACGCGAGC
>JANMGF010000483.1:0-8841 GCA_031374535.1 Polyangium sp. (in: bacteria) | reverse complement strand
GCCTTGATGTCCGGATCCGGATCGAGGGCTACCATATCCGCCGCCTGCAGCCGCACGGTCCCCGTCCCATTCATGAGCCCCGCCTGCGGAGGGTTCGGCGGATCGAGCTTGAAACATTGCGCCGCCGGGCCCGTGCGTTGCATCGGGTCCGTGCAATCGATCCCCGCCGTCGTCGTGCCCCAGACCTCGAACGAAAACGAGCTCGTGAACCCGGCGAACTGAAGCTGAAAAAGAAACTCCTCTTCGGCGTTCAGGCACTCTTCACGGTTGATGTCCCACTGCGTCGCCACCCGCGTCGGCGCAGGGGTCCGGATGACGGGCTGCTGCGTGTTGAGTGTCACCGTCTGCGCCTCGGCCACGCCACTCATGAGCCACGCGGCCGCGACGACCCAAGGCGCCCACGCCCATCGACGCGCGCGCCGCCTCCCGAACGCCGACACCCCCCAAGGACCCGACGAAGCTGTATCCATCCCGCGTGTTTGAGCACAGCTCGTGCCAGGGAGCAAATCCCTCCGTGCGAGCGGGATTCCACCGGGACGGAGACCCGCGCGTGACGAATTGACCGGACGGAGGGTTCATGCGTGACAACTTGGCAACGGGCACCCTCGAATTTGGCGCGTCTCCTCGGGCCCGTGTACGGTCGCGCCCGCGAGGAGGCCCGATTTCATGACCGTCTCTGCGATCTTCGATCCCGCCCGCTGGCGCGAGGTGGAGGGTTTTTCCTTCACGGACATCACCTATCACCGCGCCGTGGATCAGGGCACGGTGCGTATCGCTTTCCACCGACCCGAGGTGCGGAACGCTTTTCGACCCAAGACGGTGGACGAGCTCTTCACGGCGCTCGAACACGCGCGAACCACCTCGGACGTGGGATGCGTGCTGATCACCGGCAACGGCCCCTCCCCGAAGGACGGAGGCTGGGCCTTCTGCTCCGGCGGCGATCAACGCATTCGCGGCAAGGACGGGTACAAATACGAGGGGGACGGCGCAGGACAGGTCGATCCGGCGCGGCTCGGGCGGCTGCACATCCTCGAGGTGCAACGGCTCATTCGTTTCATGCCGAAGATCGTGATCGCGGTCGTCCCGGGCTGGGCCGTGGGCGGCGGGCACAGCCTGCACGTCGTCTGCGACATGACGCTCGCGAGCCGGGAACACGCGCGGTTCAAGCAGACGGATCCCGACGTGGCGAGCTTCGACAGCGGCTACGGATCGGCCCTGCTCGCGCGACAAGTCGGCCAGAAAAAGGCGCGGGAGATCTTCTTCCTCGGCCTCGACTACACGGCCGATCAAGCCGCCGCGATGGGCATGGTGAACGCCGCCGTGCCCCACGACGAGCTCGAGAAGGTCGCGCTCGAATGGGGCGCGCTCATCAACGGGAAAAGCCCGACCGCGATGCGAATGCTGAAATACGGCTTCAACCTCCCCGACGAAGGGCTCGTGGGGCAGCAGCTCTTCGCCGGCGAGGCGACGCGGCTCGCTTACGGGACGGAAGAGGCCGAGGAGGGTCGCGACGCTTTCCTGGAGAAACGAAAGCCCGATTATAGGCGCTTCCCCTGGCATTATTGACGCCACGCTGGAAGATGCGTTCTTCCTGAAAAACTCCCGCCGATCCCTGCCCCGAAGTAATGCCCGCCGGGCTCGGGCGTCCCCCGACATCGGGAACGGGGCGCCCACCATGGCCTACCCAGGCGAAGCGCTCGTTCCAGTAGCCTACCCTTTCACCCTACGTGGCCAATTCCCCCGTCCCGACCGCATCCACACCCTTGCCGAGCACCGACCCGACCTCGGGGGCTGTCGCGACGAACCGGGACCCCACGCGCCACGCGGCGGCGTCCTCGCTGCTCGGCATCGCGCTGAGCCAGGCCGAGATCGAACGCGTCGTCCTCCTGTCCACGCTGCTCTTCCTGTCCGCCCTCCTGCTCGTCGTCGGCCGCACGGCGCGCGACGCGTTGTTCCTGACGCGTTTCCCCGTCACGTGGATCGCGCCTATGTGGATGGCGTACGGGGTGGTCTCCGCGGTCGTGGCGCTGGTCTACGAGCGTGCCCTCCGAAAGCTTTCGCGGGCCCGCTTCGGCGCGCGGTTCGCCCTCGCCGCGGCCGGGAGTTACGTCGTCCTCCGCGTCCTCATCGGCCAGGACTTCGGCGCGGCATACCTCGTCTTCGCGATCTGGTCGGAGGTCATCGCGAACCTCACGGGCATGCTCGCCTGGAGCATCGCCCAGGACCTCTACGACGCGCGCAGCGCCAAGCGGATCTTCGGTCTGATCGGCGCCGGTCGCATCGCCGGCACGGTCGTCTCGGGCCTCGCCGCGGGTGCGATCGCGCCGATCGTCGGCGCCGAGAACCTCATCTTCGTCCTCGTCGCGGCGCTCATCGCCGTGGCGCTCCTCTGCCGCATCACCGCGCGAAGGCACGGGACGGCCTCGCAGAACCGCCCGGACGAACGCGCCGTCGCGCACCAGCACGAGCAGACACCGCTCTTCGGATCCCGGTACATCGCGGCGATCGCGGTGACGATCCTCGTGCTCTACACGATCCTCACAGTCGGCGATTACCAGTTCAAGGTCATCGCTCGCACGGCGTACCCCGATCGTGACTCGCTCGCGCGGTTCATGGGGATGTTTTACGGGGTGATCGGGCTCGTGGGCCTCTTCGTGCAGCTCGTCGTCACGCCACGCATGCTCGATCGCGCGGGCGTGTTCGGCGGCGCCGCGACGATGCCCGTGGCGTTCGTGGCGAGCACGGCGCTCCTCCTCGCCTTCCCCTCGGTGCCGCTCGCCGCGGTGCTCAAGGCGAGCGACAACGCGCTTCAGTTCTCGATCTTCGACGCGACGTTGCAGATCCTCTTTTTCCCCTTCCCGGCCGCGCTGCGCGAACGCGTGCGAACGCTCTCGTTCGCGATCATGAAGCCACTCGGCTACGGCCTCGGCGCCGCGCTTCTCCTCGTGCTTGGCCCGTCCGTGAGCGACGCGGAGCCAGGCGGGGCGCTCATCGCAGCGGCCGCGAAGCTCGGCTACGTGACCTTGCCGCTCGGGCTCTCGATCCTGCCGCTGCTGCTCGCCGTGCGTCGTGGCTACATGGAGACGATGCAGGACACGCTGCTCCGCGGCAAACTCACGCCGGAGATGCCCCAGCGAGGAGGCCGGGCCGTCATCGCGCTCGCCGGAGCGTTGTCGAGCCTGGACGCGCCGCAGGTGCTCTTCGCGCTGGATCGACTGCGGCAGATCGAGCCTGCGCGTGTACGAGAGGCGCTGCCTGCGCTCATGCGGCACGCGTCTCCACGCGTACGAGCCGCGGCGCTGCGAGCTTTACGCGTGGTGGGACATCCGGAAGCCGCGATCCTGGCCCGCGAGCGCCTCGACGATCCCGATCCCGAGGTGCGAGGCATCGCGGTCGAGCTGCTCGCCCACGCGCTCGGCGAAGACGCACACGAGGAGCTCTGCACGCTCGGCGGGCGCGAGGGCGACGACGCTGTGCGAGCCGCGGCGATCGCGGCGCTGCTGCGGCATGGCGGGCTCGGCGGCATGCTCGAAGGCGCACCCAGGCTCCGGGATCTGCTGGACAGCGAAGACCCAGCAGATCGCGTGATCGCCGCGCGGGTGCTTGGCCTCGTGGGACAACCGCAGCTCGAACGTGCCCTCGCGCGCCTGCTCGCCGACGAGGATCCCGCCGTACGAAAAGCCGCGCTCTCCGCGGCGGCGACGGTGGCCGCGCCGAAGCTCTTGCCGCTGCTCTTCGAGGCGCTCGCTGATCGCGCGCTCGGGCAAGCCGCGTCGAACGCGATCGTGGCGCTCGGCGATCGGGCCATCCCGCGGCTCGTGGCGACCCTCTCGGACCCGAGCGCGCCGATCACGGTACGTCTCGCGCTTCCGCGCCTCCTCTCGCGGATCGGCACGAGCACCGCGCTCGCGGCCCTGCTCGATCGGGTGGACGAACCAGACGATCGGGTGCGGCAAAAAGTGCTCGCATCGGCCTCACGATTGCGTCTCGCGCTGGGCGCCCCGCCTGCGCCGCTCGAGCCGATCCGCGAGCGAATCGAGCGGGAAGCGCAGGCCCACGAGCGCGAGCGTGACGCCTACCTCCTCGTGCGACCGCGCCTCGCGCGTCCGCTGCTCGACGCGCATGCAGAGCGCCGCCTGCGCAAGGGCCTCATCCGGATCCTGCGCCTCTGCGAGCTCGTTTACCCGCGCGAGGTCGTCGCCGGCGTGCGCACACACGTCTTCGGCAAGGACCGCTCGCTCCGGGGAAACGCCTTCGAGGTGCTCGAATCCCTGCTCGACCGGAAACGAGGCGCGCGGCTCGTCACGCTTTTCGAGCGTTACCTCGATCTCGCCGAGTCGCTGCCGCGCGGCGGCCCCGAGCCGAGCACGGACGACGTCGTCACCTTCGTGCGTGCCGAGCTCCAGACGAACGATCCCTTCCGCTCCGCACTCGTGCTCGAAGCGGTCGCGGTGCACCGGATCGAGGCTTGCGCCGCAGACGCGCTCGCCGCGCTCGACGCGCCGGATCCCCTCGTGCGCGAGGCCGCGGCGATGGCGGTGGTCGAGACGCGCGCCGAGGGTGCAGACGACAAACTCCGGAAGCTCGCGGACGATCCGGACCGCGTCGTCGCGCGCTGGGCGGCCTACTGGTCGCGGACGGGCCGGAGCGGGATCGACGCGGGAGACGGCATGTACACGACGATCGAGAAGGTTCTTTTTCTGCAACGGGTCCCGATCCTCTCGAAGATCTCGGGCGAAGAGCTCGTGGGCCTCGCGCGGACCTCGGAGGTGCTCGGCCTGCCGCGCGGCGAGTTGATCTTCCGGCAGGGTGATCCCGGCGCTGCGCTCTACTTCATCATCTCGGGCTCCGTCAGCTTGCGTGTCGACGGCAAGGAGGTCGTGCGTCTCGGCGCAAACGAGGTCTTCGGCGAGACGTCGATCATCGATCGAGAACCACGCGCGGCGACGGCGGTGAGCCTGGAGCCCGTCGAGCTCCTCCGCGTGTCGGGCGAGGATTTCAGCGCCGCGGTGCACGACACGGCCGAGATCGCGATGGGCGTGCTGCGCGTGGTGAGCGTCCGTTTGCGCGAGGCGGATCGACGGCTCTCGATGGCGGAAGCGGAGCTCGCGCGGATGCGCAGGACAGCGGACCCGACGGGCGAGCGAACCCCGGCGGAAGGCGACGCTGCGCGCGGCTGGGACGACGACGAATTAGCGGTCAGGGGCGACGAGGCGTTCGAAGCTCCGCCTCGATCTGGCGCAGCAACGTGGCCTCTCGTGTCCGCTTCGGATAACGCTCGACGAAAGGCGCGAGCGTGGCCCTCGCGTCCTCGAGCCTGCCTTCCCGGGCGAAGAAAACCGCGAGGTTGAAGACGGCCTTCGGTGAGGTCGGATCAAGCTCCACGGCCTTGCGGAAGTGCTCTTCGGCGTCGAGCGGGCGCCCCACTTCGAGCATCGCCACCCCGAGCTGCGCGTGCGGCTCGGCCCACGAAGGCAGGATCTCGCACGCCCGTTCGAGCGGCGCGATCGCTCCCGCTGCCTTGCCATCGTTCAGCAGCGCCGAACCGTAGTTGTGATGGGCACGCGCCGACCTGGGCACCACCGCGATCGCCGCCTCGAAAAGCGTCCGCTCATTTTTCCAGTCCGGAGCGCGCTTCCATGCGAGCGCCACATTGCCGAGCATCACCGGCCCGAGCACGAGTGCACACGCCCGCACCCTCGCCGGATCCAGCGAAAGCGTACTCCCCTCGTCCGCCGTCCCCGCAGACGCCTTGCGTTTCTCCGTCGCGCGCTTCTTTCCCGGTTTCACCCGAGGAGCCACGGGAGCGAGCGCGCCGGACCTTCGCTGGAGCACCCACTCCCCGAGCCGCGCGATCGCCAGCGCGAAGCCTGCGGCCGGCAGGTAAAGCAGCCGCTCGGCGAAGATCGTCGGCAGCACGAAGGGCACGTGGCTCGCGACGATCCACGGCACGAGCACCATCACGGCCGCGAGCGAGAGCAACGGTTCGCGTCGGCGCAGTCGGATCGCCAGCACGACGAGGCCCACGAGCGCGAGGGCCCCGACGAGAACGGGTATCACCAGCGGACTGCGATCGGGAAGGATCGCGGCGTACGAGTAGTCCGCCGACAAACCCACCGGCCACACGATACGTCCGAGCGCCATGCCGAAGAGCCGCAGCGAGGTCCAGATCCTCGGCCCGAGCCCCTCCGCGAGCAGCGGGTTCGCCTGGAACTCCCGCATCACCGAGAGCGGCGACGCGAAGGCCACGGTCCGGAGCGCGATCACCCCAAAAGCCGCAGCGACGAGGGATCCATACCGCGCCGAAAGAAGACGCGGCGCGCGTCCCGGCGGCGAGAGGAGCCGATCCGCGAGCAAAAGAAAGAGCGGAAAAACGATCGCCGATTCCTTCGACGCGAGCGCTCCCGCGAACGCGAGCGCCGCCCACAGGGCCTTCCGCGGGGAGGCCACCTCCTCCGCTCGGCCCGCGACGAACCACGCGAGCCACGCGAGCCCTGCCGCCATCACGTCCGCGCGCCCCACGAGGCTCACCACGGCCTCCGTGTGAACGCCGAGCACACCAAACACCATCGCCGCCAGGATCGCGAACGTCGCCCGCCCCGTGTGCCGCGCGAGCGCGAGCGCCAGCACGACGGACGTCGCCGCGTGCAGGAGCAGGTTCGTCCCATGGAACCCGGTGCCCGCGACGTGCCGGTTCACCCAGAACGAAAACACCACGAGCGGCCGCCACGTCCCCGGCCCCTCGCCCGGCGGTTTCCCCCAGAAATCCGTGCCGAAAAGCGCGCCGAGATCGAGTTCACCTTGAACGACCGTGTTCTCCTCGATCGCCCCGCGATCATCGAAGCAGAACCCCGCTCCGAGCGCGCGCGCATGCGCCAGGAACGCGCTCGCCGCGACGAGCGCGAGCGCCCCCCAAGGCGGCTCTCCCTTCGAGGTGGCCATGGTCCGACGCTCTGACTCCGCGCTACTTGATGATGCGCGCCTGCACGTTGCCCGCACGGAGATCGTCACGCAGGACGACCTCGTAGCGGTTCGAGTCGAGGCTGCCCGAGCGCAAAACGAAGATGATCGCCTGCGCCCGCCGATCGCTCAGATCCGCGCTCACGCCCTTCGTGCCGAGCGAGACGCTGACCTGCTCGATCTTCGGGTTCGCGCGCATCGTCGCCGCGATCTCCTCGAGCGCGGCCTGCCCCTCGGGCGCGAGCTGATCGCCCGTAATGAACTTGATCGGTGGTTTGATCTCGAACGTTTCACCCTTGAGGCGCGCGTACTTGGGGCAGCCCTCGGGCGCCGCGCCCGGCTCGGTCGGGCACTTGTCCACGGGCTCCGGCATCTGGTCGTTGTCGATGTCCGGACAACCGTTCGCCTCGGCGCTCGGGTGCTTGACGCCGGGGCTCTGCGGGCATGCGTCTTCTTCGTCGCGGATGCTGTCGCCGTCCTTGTCGCTCGACGGACAACCACGCTCCTTCGGATCCGCGTTCGAAGGCCCGGCCTCGTCGGGGCAGGCATCGTCCGCGTCGGGGATCTTGTCGAGGTCGCGATCCGGCGGCCCCTTCGGCGGTGCAGCCTTGGGTCGCCCACCGCCGACGTACGCGAGGCTCAGGACACCACGGAACCCCGGCGTACCGGCAGCGCCGCCGAACCCAGGCCCTCCACTCACACCGATCTGCATGCCGCCGAACGACATCCGCACCGACGCGAGCGGCTCGATCTGCAGGTCGATCGAGCTCGGCGGGGAAGCCTTCCTCGCAGCGTCTTTCCCCACGTACGCGTGCGTCTGGTTGAACATCGCGAACGCCGGCTCGAGCCCGACCCACAGGAACGACGCGGCCTTGACCTGCGCGGCGCACGCGAGCGCGATCCGCTCGCCATCGGAGCCCTTCACGTCGATGAAAAACAACGGCGACACGAACGCCGTGCAGCCCCATCGAAGCGAGCCCTTCTCGCTCGCGACGCCGAGATCCACCTCTGCGCGGAGCCTCTTGTCCGAGAGGAACGACGCCGTCGATCCGACGGGCGCCCAGAAACGTGCGCCCGCGACGAACGTCAGGTTCTTCGTGTCGAGCGGCCGCATGTGCAGACCCGCGCGCAGATCACCCACGCCGAACGTCTCGGGTTGACGGAGCGTCACGCCGTACTGGTCGAGCGACTGCGGCAGATCACCCCCGACGAAGAGCCCCACGGGCAACGCGAGGTCGACCGTCAACCAGGGCAGCGGCGTGATCGAGCCCCCGACATGCGCGAGCAGCCCGTTCTGCACCGGCGTCGCCGCGACGGACTCGCCGCCCTGCGTGTCGATGCTGACGGCCTTGAGCAGCCCCATGCCGTAGTCGAGCGACAAGCCGAACGCGAACTCGATGGTGTTCGCGCCCTTCTCGTGAGGCCCGAGCGCACGAAGGAAAGGGCTCTCCGGCGACGCCGGCTGGAGCTGGTCGATCCGGATGCCCTCATCGAGACGGGCCTTGTTTTCCTGGGCCCCTGAAGAGCCCGCGATGGAAAGCCCCATCGCGAGCGCGAAGAGCCCCGCCCATCCTTGCCGTGCACGCACGGCGTCACCTTACATGCTCTGCCGGCCGCCTTGGAACGGGGACCTTGCATGGTCTCAAAAGATCCCACGCGGCTGGTTCGTGCTCCGACCCGCGGGGACCTCGGGCCCCGACCAGGCCTCGGGAGGGGTCTCGCGCACCTGGATCACGAGGTTAGAAACGATCCAGGCCGAGGGCCGTCTGACGGGATCGTGACGCGGAACGACGCTTGCAAGTACGAGGGCGAGCGCTTCCGCTCTGGCAACTGCTTCGACAAGGACCCATCATCATGAACGCCATGCGCTTTGCCGAGACG
>JANMGF010000469.1:0-6774 GCA_031374535.1 Polyangium sp. (in: bacteria) | reverse complement strand
GTGCACCGCGATCTCAAGCCAGAGAACGTGATGATCGAGGTCGACGGGCGGGTGATCCTGCTCGATTTCGGCCTGGCAAAGGCGACACACGCAGAGCTCGATCCGGTCTCCGTGGCCACGGCGGAGGGCACGATCCTCGGCACGCCGAGCTACATGTCGCCCGAGCAAGCGCGGGGACGGCCGGTGGACGCGCGGAGTGATGTCTTCTCGTTCGGGGTGATGCTCTACGAGATGCTGACGGGGAAGCGGCCTTTCGTGGGGAAAACGGCGGCGGCCGTGCTCGCGTCGATCGAGGGATCGGAGCCGACGCGGCCCGGGGTGATCCGCGCAGGTGTCGATCCGGACCTCGAGCGGATCGCGCTGCGGTGTCTGCAGAAGGAGCCGGCCGCGCGGTACGAAGGCGCAGGCGAGATCGCGAGGGAGCTCGAGCGGGAGGCGCAAAAAAGGCCGGGGTTGAAGCGTTTTGCGGCGCCGGTGGTGATCGGGGTCGTGTTGATGATCGTGGCGGCGTTCGGGGCGCTTCGACGACGTGGATCGGAGTCGACGGCGCTGCCCTCGCCCGCGCCCACGGAAGCGACGAGCGCGAGCTCCGGGGGCGTGGCGGCGGTCGTGGTGACGGATCTGCCGTGCTCTGCGTCGCGGAGTGAAGAGGCGCGCGCGGCCTACCAGGCGGGGCTCGAGGCGTTTCGGGCAGGGGACGCGTGGGGACCGGGCTTCCAGCGCGCGATCACGCTCGATCCCGGGCTCGCCTCGGCGCACGTGCAGTTCGCGGCGATCGGGATGGCGCAGCACCTCGACGGCGTACGCGAGAGCTTCCGGCAAGCGCGGGCGAAGAGCGACGCGCTGTCGCCGAGGGATCACGCGTTGCTCGACGCGATCGAGCCCGTCGTGCAGCGCGAGCCGGCGGACTGGGCAGAGGCGAGCCGGAGGCTCGAGGCTGCGATCAAGGAACACCCGGGCGACGCGCAGCTCTGGTATTTTTTGGCGCTCGGTCACGGCAATTTCGACGATTTTCAGGCGGCGATACGGCACCTCTTGCGCGCGATCGAGCTGGACCCACGGTTCGCGCGGGCGCTCGGGACGCTGGCGGTGTTCGAGGCGTACCGGGGTCGATTCGAGGAGGCGCAAAAAGCCATCGATCGATGCCTCGTGGTGACGCCGGCGGCGATGGCGTGTCTGTCGTACCGCGCGCGGCTCGAGGCGTATGCGGGGCGATGCACGGCGATGCAGTCGACGGCGCGGCAGATGATCGCCGCGGGCGCACAACCACACATCTCGTACCCGCTGCTCGCGGATGCACTCGCGTCGAGTGGTGAGCCGGGGGAGGCGGTGGAAGAAGCGTTGCGGCACGCGGGCAAGCAGGTGGACGCATTGCCCGAGGGCACGGCGGATCTCGTGCGGGATCGGGTGATCGTCGCGGGCGCGATGCGCAGAGCGGCGCTCGAAGGCGACTTCGAGGAGGCGCTCGGGCACGCGCGCGCCTCGCAGCGACGCGCGGAGAAAAGCGCGCGGCGAAACGAACACGGGACATCCGCGCGGGCCGTGGCGGAGCTCTTGATCGAGTCGGGGAAAAACGCGGAGGCGGGGGCGACCGCGCTCGATTATCTGGATCGTCAGGGCGCGTGGGAGCCGGATCCGAGCGCGGAGGATCTCGCGCTGTCGAATGACGCGACGCCGGCGCTCCTGGTGACGGCGCGGCGGGCCGGGGTGATCACGCGGGAGGGACTCGCGGCGCGGCGGCGGGCGTGGCTCGCGGAATGGTCGTCCCGCGTGACGCCGGTGGCGCGGAATTTTTTGTGGCTGCACGGCTGGGCCGCGACGACGATCCAGGCGGAGGACGCGCGTGATGCGCTCGCGGCGCTCGGGGAGCACGGGCCGCTGCCGCCGTACGTACCGGGCACGCTGGTGGGGGCGTCGGCGGGCGTGACGTTTTTCCTCGGAGGGCGGCTCGAAGAGGCGAAGCGTTGGCTCGAGCAGGCGGCCGGGAGCTGCGCGGCGCTGAGCTTCCCGATGGCGCACACGCGGGCGCACCTGTGGCTCGGTCAGGCGCGGGAGGCGTCGGGGGATCCACGCGGCGCGTGTGCGGCGTACAAGACGGTCCTCGATCGATGGGGGCACGCAAAACCGCGGAGCATGACGGCGGACGAGGCGCGTGAAAGGGCGGCGCGGCTCGGCTGTACACGCTGAATCAGCGCGCGGAAGATCCAGCGGGCAAGAGCACGCGGAAGAGGGCCCCGCCTTCGGGTGCGTCGCCGATCTGGACCCGGCCGCCGAGCTCACGCACGACGTCGGCGACGATGGGAAGACCGAGCCCCGTGCCTCCGCTCTCCACCTTCGTCGAGTAGAAAAGCTCGAAGACCTGCGCCCGTTTGTCCTCGGGGATGCCAGGCCCCGCGTCGGCGACTTCGAGCCTCAAGAAAGGCTCACGGTCGGGTTCGGCATCGTCGAGTGCGAGCGTGATCCGGAGCGTCCCGCCGCCCGGCTGCGCCTGGATCGCGTTGATGCAGAGGTTCATCACGACCTGCAAGATGCGATCACGCACGGCGAGGAGGGGCGGCAAACGCTCGGCGACGAGGACACGCAGATCGATGCGGCGAACGCGGAGATCCGGGGCGAGGAAGGCGGTCACGTCGCGCACGACGTCGGCGAGGAGCACGGGGACCACGCGATCCGTGGGAGGACGGCTCACGTCGAGCATGCGCTGGACGATACGCGTGATGCGCTCGCACTGACCGGCGATGGTCTCGAACTGCCGGCGCACGGGCTCGGGCAGATCCTCGTCGGCCGCGGAGAGGCGCGACCAGCCGAGGATGGTGTTGAGCGGGGAGCCGATCTCGTGCGCGAACGATCCGGCCACCTGCCCCACGACCGCGAGCGCCTGCGCATGACGGATCCGCGCCGCGAGCTCGGTCCGCTCGGTCTCGGCCGCGAGCAATTTTTCGCGGGTCTCGCCGAGGGATCGGGTCATGTCGTTGAAGGCACGCGCGACGCGATCGAGCTCGAGCCGCGACGATGCCTCGACGCGTACGTCGAGATCACCCGCAGCCACGCGATCCACGGCATGCACGAGGTTGCCCCAGTCGCGCCCGAGCATGCGGGAGATCCAGATCGCGAGCATCGAGACGCAGAGCGCCGCCGCGCCGCCCGTGACCGCGATCCGGAGCAGGGTGAGGTCGATCATGTGATCGATCGGCGCAAGCTCGCGGGTCATGACGACCGCGCCGAGGCCCGGAGCGTCGCGCACGGGCTCCACACGGACGAGGACCTCTTCGTCGCCGATACGCAACGTTCCATGGCTCGGCTCCCCGGTGTCCACGGAGCGCGCGGCCATGGCGTCGAGGGCGGAAGGAGCAGGGACGAGCGCGGAAGAGCCCGCGAAGGGCTTGCCTCGTTCGTCGTAGAAAGCCACGCCGTGAACGGTCTCCTCCGCGGCGACACGCTCGGCGAGCGCCGCGGCTTCGTCCTTTTGCCCCTTCGCCGCGATCGGGAGGGCGGCCGTGCGCAGGGTCGCGATGTTGTCGGCGAGCGCGCGTTCACTGCTCTCGACGAGGGAGGTGCGTGTCGCCCGGATGGACACGAGCCCCGTCACCACGAAGCCGAGGACGACGGGCGTGGCGAAGATGGCGAGGAGCTTGCGGGTGAGCCGCTTGCGGGCGAGGTTCATGGCAGAGGTCGTTATGTCACAAGGGTCGAACCGCACGCCGATGAACCTGCTCGTGGTGGAGGACGACGCGCCCCTCGCGGAGCTCTTCGTCGGCATCGCCGAGAAGCGGGGCCTGCGCACCACCAGGGCCCCCACGATCGCCGAAGGACGGGCACGTATCGAGGCGGGCGACGTGGAGATTCTGCTCACGGACATGCGCCTCCCCGATGGCAGCGGCATCGACCTCATCGAGTGGACCCGCAAGGCCGATCCGCGCATCGTGATCCTCGCGGTCACGGCGTTCGGGAGCATCGAGATCGCCGTCCGTGCGGTGCGGCAAGGGGCGTACGACTTCCTGACGAAGCCGGTCGAGCCCGCCGTGCTCGGCGTCGCGCTCGATCGCGCGGTGGAGGCGCGGCGGCTGCGCGGCGAGGTGGAGGCCTTGCGTGGAGCGCTGGCGACCGAGAGCGCGCTCCGGGGGATCATCGGCAAGAGCCGCGCGCTCGCGGACATCACGAGCGTCGTGCGGCGCGTGGCCGACTCGCCGGCGACGGTGCTGGTGACGGGCCCGAGCGGCAGCGGAAAGGAGCTCGTGGCCCGAGCGCTGCACGAGGCGAGCCGGCGCAAGGAGGGCCCGTTCGTCGCGGTGAACGCGGCCGCGATCCCGGAGACGCTGCTGGAGAGCGAGCTCTTCGGTTACAAGAAAGGCGCCTTCACGGACGCGCGCCAGGACAAGAAGGGCCTGTTCGTCGAGGCCGACGGGGGCACGCTTTTCCTCGATGAGATCGGCGATCTGCCGCTCGTGCTCCAGGCGAAGATCCTGCGCGCGCTCGAGGAGCGTGAGGTGCGGCCGCTCGGCGCGACGCGGAACGTGGCCGTCGACGCGCGTGTCGTGGCGGCGACGAACCACGACCTGCGAAAGGCCGTGAAGGAGGGCCGGTTCCGCGAGGATCTCTTCTACCGGCTCGCCGTGATCGAGATCGCGATCCCGCCGCTTCGTGACAGGCCCGAGGACATCTTGCCGCTCGCCGAGCACTTCCTGCGGCGCGCGACGACCCGCGCGGGGCTCTCGATCCAGGGCTTTTCGGGCGCCGCGGCGCGCTTGCTCATGGCCTACGACTGGCCGGGCAACGTGCGCGAGCTGGAGAACGCCGTCGAGCGATCCGTGGCCCTCGCCCAGGACGAGTGGCTCAGCCCCGACGATCTGCCGCCGACGGTGCAAAAGCCAAGCACGCCCGATCTCTTCGCGAGCGCCGCCGAACGCATGATGACGCTGGAAGAGGTCGACCGCGCCTACGTGAAGCACGTGCTCGAGCGCTTCGGCGGCAACAAGGTGCGCGCCGCGGCGGCGCTGGGGATCAACCGCCGCACGATCCAGCGGTGGCTCGGCGAGGAGGAGTGATCACCGGGCGGCCGCTCCACCGATCCTCGATGCAGGAAACACGACATTCGCTTCACGATTCTCAAGTGCGGCAAAAAGTCGCAACTGGGATCACGCGTCGCAGCAAGGCCTCGGGCGAGGTGCGTCAAACGGCCGCGGGAGCGTTCTCCGCGCCTGGCACGGGAGGTGCCAGTGGCGGGTCACCGTGACCATGCAGGAGCTCATCCCGCCCAAGACTCGGATACCCTCGCCGCCCCCGCCGGAGGAATGGATGCCGCCTCCGTCCGCGGAGGAGCCCTCGGCCGCGGCGAAGGCAGCGGGCAACGCGGATCTCACGGAGCCTTTGCTCCACGCGCTCGAGTTCCTGGGCAAAAGCGCGGGCGTCGAGGTCGAGCGCGGGGCGGCGCGGAGAGCCCTCGACGAGGCGCGGCAAGACGCGGCGTTCGTGGGGCCGGAGGCGTGGTTCGACGAGCTCGTCCGCACGGGCGTCACGGTCGGCCTGCGCGTGCGTACGCTCCGCCGATCGAGCGTGGATACCGTGGCCGCAGCACGTTCGCTCGTGCCGGCGGTCTCGCTCGCGGCAGGCGCGGACGGCCCCACGTGCGCCGTGGCCATCACGGATCAACGTTCGGGTGCGGTGTACGTCGTGTCCGCGGGCGGCACGGACGAACCTACGTGGGCCGGGCCCGAGAAGCTCGCGACGATCGTGGGCGCCGCGAGCGAGGCCGAGTTGGTGACGTGGGCGATCGCCGATCCGCTCGAGCCACTCGCGACGCTCGGCGGCGGCGGCGGCGGTCATGGCCCAGGCGCGCCCTCGCCGCTCGGCAGGCTCGTGTCCCTGCTGCGCCTTGAGCGGGACGACATCGGCGTGGCGCTCGTTTACGCGATCGGCGTGGGCATCGTGTCGCTCGCCGCGCCGATCGGCGTGCAGGCGCTGGTGAACACGGTGGCCTTCGGCGGGCTGCTCCAGCCGCTCGTGGTGCTGACCTTGCTCGTCTTCGTGGGGCTCGGGTTCGCCGGGGTCCTGCGCGCGCTCTGGGCGTGGGTCGTCGAGCGCATCCAGCAGCGCGTCTTCGTGCGTGTCTCGGTGGACCTCGCGCACCGGCTGTCGCGCGTGCGTGAAGGCGCGCTCGGCGGGGCGTACGTGCCCGAGCTCGTGAACCGCTTCTTCGACGTGCTCACGGTGCAGAAGGGCGCGTCGACGCTCCTCGTCGACGGCGTGTCCATCCTCCTGCAGACGGCCGTGGGCATGCTCGTGCTCGCGTTTTACCACCCGCTCCTGCTCGCGTTCGACGTCGCGCTGGTGATCGCGGTGTCGTTCGTCCTGCTTGGCCTCGGGCGCGGCGCGGTGAAGACGGCGGTGAAGGAGTCGAAGGCGAAGTACGCGATCGCCGCGTGGCTCGAGGAGCTGGCCCGCCACCCGGCCGCGTTCCGATCGCCGGGCGCCTCGGGCTTTGCCCGTGTGCGGGCAGAAGACCTCCTGCACACGTGGCTCGGCGCGCGCAAGAAGCACTGGAAGGTGCTCTTTCGCCAGATCGTGGGCTCGCTCGTGGTGCAGGTGACCGCGAGCGCGGCGCTGCTCGGCGTCGGCGGCTGGCTCGTCATCGGCGGCAAACTCACGCTCGGTCAGCTCGTCGCGGCCGAGCTCATCGTGACCACCGTCGTGGCGGGTATCGCGAAGTTCGGCAAGACGCTCGAGAGCTTCTACGACCTGCTCGCGGGCGTGGACAAACTCGGCCAGCTCGTGGAT
>JANMGF010000433.1:0-3056 GCA_031374535.1 Polyangium sp. (in: bacteria) | reverse complement strand
GGGCGCGATCGTGCATCCGCCGGCCCCGTGAAAGACGCATTTGCGCTCCATCGGCTCGGTCCGCGCCTCGCGCCGCTTCACCCGTCGAATCCGGAGCCCGTCCTCCGCCACGAGGAGCTCTTTCGCCGCGATTGCCGCGAGCAAAAAATCGCGCCCGCCGCCGGCGACGATGCGCCCCACGTCCGACCAGTCCACCTCGGGCGGCGCCACGCAGCAGCCCGCCGGCCCTTGCGGGCATGAAGCGCAGAGGCTCGAGCAAAGCTGGCTATGCGCGCCGAGGATTTGCAGCCGTATCATCGCGCCGCGAGGCGGGAGGCCAGCACCGAGCGTACCGAGCGGCCCACGACGTCCGCGTTTTTCTTCATTTCTTCGGGCATCCAGAAATACAACACGCGCCCGAGCGCCTCCGTGCTCGACCGGACGAACGCCATTCCCCCCGTCTCCGCCCGCTCCCCGCTCGCGGGGAGACACCCCTTGCACAGGCATGGCAAGAGCCCGGAAGCGTCGTGTTTCGTGACGTTCACGGCCGGCGCCACGCCCGAGCTCCACGCCGCCCCGAGCAGGAGCGCCGACGAGGGCGCGTCGAGCATCCGCGGCGTCTGAAGCGACATCCCGAGCGTGCCCGGCGACGCCGTGATCCCCTTGCCATTGGCGAACCGGATGCGCGGCACGAGCGAGGTGAGGTCCGTGATGGGCACCCGGTTGCGCCCCGCGCGCCATCCTTTGCCGACGAGCTGCGGGTTTTCGAGCACGGCGACGAGCCAGAGCGTGTCCTTGGGTGGCCGCACCGTGACCATGAAGAGCCGCCCTCCCCCTGCGAGCGGGGCGAGGTGCGGGCTCGTGCTGTGGTAGGTGTCGACGGCCCAAACCTTCCCCGGCTTGCGCCCGCCCGCCTCTTTCTCGAACACGGCCTTGCTGACGATCGCGAGGACGTCCGGCATGGGCGGCACTCTACCAGAGTCGGGGCGGGGAGGGCATGGGGCTTCCCGGGCCTCCCCCTCGGCCGTGGGAAACGGCTTCGCGGGGCCTGCGTGCCCGTCTTTCCGGTGGGAAACGCCTCCGCGGCCGCCGCGGACCCGTTTTTTTCGTGGGGGGCGCCTTGGGGCGGGCCGCGCTCGCCTCCGTCGCTGAAAAAACGCGCCCGGGGTCGCCGCGAAGACGTCCTCTGCTGAAAAAACGCGTCCGGGGTCGCCGCGAAGCCGTTCCCGACCGGGAAGGACGCCTCCGGGGCCGCCGCGAAGGCGTTTCCCAGCGGTCTTCAGCGTCCTCCCGCCTTGCGATGCCGCCCGCCCTCGGGCAAACTCTCTTCATGGCCCAGCCCGCGCGCAAACGTGCCACGTACGAGGACCTCTTCGCCCTGCCGCCGAACGTGAAGGGCGAGATTCTGGATGGGGTGCTCTACACCCAGCCGCGTCCCCGGTTCCGGCACACCCGGGGCGCGCTGTCGCTCGGCTCGCAAATCCACCGCCCCTTCGACCTCGGCTCCGACGGCCCGGGTGGATGGTGGATCCTCGTCGAGCCTGGCATCGAGCTACCCGACTCGCCCGAGGTCGCCCCGGATCTTGCGGGCTGGCGCCGCGAGCGGATGCCCGATCCTCCTGTGGATGAGTCGATCAAGATCGTACCCGACTGGGTGTGCGAGATCCACTCGCCGAGCACCCGCGCGTACGACCAGCGCACCAAGAAACCGTTTTACGCGAAACACGGCGTCGGATGGCTGTGGTTCGTCGACCCCGAGGCCCGTTTGCTCACGGCGAGCCGCCTGGAGAATGGGCGCTGGGTCGATCTTGGCACGTGGGGGGAGGACGACCGCGTTCGGATCGAGCCCTTCGACGCGATCGAGCTGTCGCTCTCCGCCCTCTGGCTGCCGGCGAAGGGCTGATCAACTTCCCGCGGGTCCTCCCGCCTTGCGATGCCGCCCGCCCTCGGGCAAATTCTCTTCATGGCCCAGCCCGCGCGCAAACGTGCCACGTACGAGGACCTCCTCGCCCTGCCGCCGAACGTGAAGGGCGAGATTCTGGATGGGGTGCTCTATACCCAGCCGCGCCCGCGGTTCCGGCACATGCACGTGACGTCCTCCCTCGACCGCCGCATCGGTTCCCCGTATGGCGATGGCCTCGGCGGCCCGGGTGGGTGGTGGATCGTCACGGAGCCTGGCATCGAGCTGCCCGATTCGCCCGAGGTCTCCCCCGATCTCGCCGGCTGGCGCCGCGAGCGGATGCCCGATCCGCCTGTGGATGAGTCGATCAAGATCGTACCCGACTGGGTCTGCGAGATCCACTCGCCGAGCACCCGCGCCTACGACCAGCGCACCAAGAAACCGTTTTACGCGAAACACGGCGTCGGATGGCTGTGGTTCGTCGACCCCGAGGCCCGCTTGCTCACGGCGAGCCGCCTCGAGCAGGGCCGCTGGGTCGAGCTTGGTACATGGGGCGAAGACGACCGCGTGCAGATCGAGCCCTTCGACGCGATCGAATTGTCGCTCTCCGCCCTCTGGCTGCCCTCGAAGGGCTGATCAGCCTCCCGCGGGCGGGTCTTCCGGGCCAGGCGCGTCGAGATCCGCTCCCGCGTCCTCCCCGCGCAGCTTGCGTTGCGTCGGGCGCACCTTCTCGGCGAGCTCCTTCCAGCCGGCCAGCCGATAAAAACCTTCCAGCACGCCCGCGGTCCCCTGATAGGTCTCCGACCACGCCTCCCCTGCCCGATCACGATTGGCGAGCGCGGTCTCCAGCTCGCGCGCCTCGCGATGGTCGTCCTCGACGGCCAACGCGAGCCCATTGCATTGCTTCGTGACCGCTTGCGAGGCCACGTTCGAATCGAACGTGGAGCCCAGGGGGGAGACGACCACGACGGGGGATTCGTCGAGGAGGCGCACCACGTTTTTCGCATACTCGACGAGCTTCGCCGGCACCCGCGGTGATTCCGAGGCGAGCCCGTATTGCGCGAGCGCGGTGGCGCCGAGGTGGTCCTCGATCGTCCTTCGGAGCAGCCCGAGCAGGGCCGAGAGCGCCGACGTGGCCCCGTCGCGGGACGCGCGGACGGGCACATCGTCGGCCCGC
>JANMGF010000360.1:0-1102 GCA_031374535.1 Polyangium sp. (in: bacteria) | reverse complement strand
CGACGAGGTCGACGAGCTCGGCCCCTGACCGCGCGCGCGCACCTGGCTCGAGTCGCGCGTCACCTCCCGCGCGAGCGAGCGTAGATACCGCTCCTTCCAGGAATCTATCGAAGCCAGATTTCTCTTGCAACATAGTTGCATCTGATCTAGTTGGAGTCTCGCGGATGTCGGTTTCCCCGGGGCGCTCGAAAGGCGCCGGATGGGGTCGTGCGACGTCCGTTTCCGGGGGCCTCGCCGTCGAGCCTTCAACGGCGGCGTGCGTGGTCTCCACCAGGCTAAGGAGAATCCATGAAGAGCTTTCTGTTGGCAGGTGCCGTCCTTTCTTTCGCGCTGACCGGTTGCGCCCTGACTCCCGGCGAGGACCTGGGCGAGGGTGAAGAGGTGGTGGCCGAGGCCGTGCAGCGTATCGCGGATGCGAACGATATCGCGCACGCTTGCAACCACGTGCAGAATCCGTCGGGCGGCGCGTATACCAATGTGAACGCCGTCAGCAGCGGCACGGCGCCGCTCATCTCGGAGCACGTGCCGTACAACATCACCCTGCCGGCCTCGGGCACGAAATACAAGGGGCGCGTGCGCGTCACGGCGGGCGCCACCCAGGAGCACGGGATCTTCACGGATCCCGACACGACCATCGTCGTCCGCCAGGGCACGACCACCCTCACCGCCGTCTGGTCGACGACGCTGAACAGCACCAACTGCCCGGCCTCGACCAACCCGAACGTGCCGGATTACGGCACATCGTCGGCGCTGTCGAAGGTGGTCACCTACAATTTCGCGAGCGGAACGACGTACACGATCGAGTTCGAGCACACCTCGAGCACCATGCTCGGCCTCATCGAGGACCTGAGCGAGCAGTGATCCGCTGAGCCCGTCGCGCGCGCGTGAGAACCAGGCGCGCGCGGCGGCTTCTTTTCGGAGGAAGCGAGATGCGTACGGCTCGATGGTATACGCTGGCGCTCGGCGCCCTGGGCTCGATCGCGTTATGGGCATGTACAGGTGACGATGGGCCGGTGAATCCGAAACCTCCGGACGGTGGCGTCCCGGATGGTGGCAATGGCGGCGCTGGTGGCAATGGCGGCGCTGGTGGCAATGGCGGCGC
>JANMGF010000318.1:0-4810 GCA_031374535.1 Polyangium sp. (in: bacteria) | reverse complement strand
CTGCCGCGCGTGTACTCGCCGCGGGCAAACGACCCGAAGACGACGATGCTCGTGTCCACCGGATCCTCGCCTCGGAGGAGCTCACGTAGCTGCACGAGCGTCCGGGCGGAGAGATCACGCGCGGCGAGCACATGTGGAAATGCGCGGTTCGCCTTCGCCTCGAGTCTCTGGATCACCTCGGATCTCGCTTGCATTCGGGTTTTCCTCGCGGGGCCGCGAGGCTAGCACATCCCCCGGGGGCGGAGCGCCCGTGGACATCCCGGCGCTCGGCCGCTTATCCTCCGGCCATGGCGAGAGACGTCACCCGCATCCGCACGAGAGACGAGTTCGTCGCGCTCCTCCGCCGCGTGGCCGATTCGGTCGAGCGAGGCGAGCCGTTCCGGATCCAGGTCGGCGGGGTTCGGATCGCCGTCCCGTACGACGCCGAGCTCTCCGTCGAACACGAGGCCGAAGGAGACGCCGAGGAGATCGAGCTGCAGCTCCGGTGGCGCAAGCGGGCCGCGGGCGACGGTCCCGGCGCGACATGAACGACCGCACGACACGCGGGCGCATCTCGGTTCATCCACGTGGATTCGGGTTTTTGGTCGTCAACGCGCCCAGCCCTGCTTCCGCGTTCATCACGCCCCCCGATCTGAATCCCTTCCTCGACGGCGACGTCGTCACCGCGCGTATCACCTCGGGGGATGGCGGGCGCCTCTCCGCCACCGAACTTGCGCTCGTCAGCCGCGCGCGCGCCGAAGTCTTCGGCAGCGTCGTTCTTCGTGGTGGACGCCCGCACCTGCGCGTCGACCGCTCCGTCGCGAACACGGACTGGCCCCTCGACGCCGCGAGCGAGCTCGCCGAAGGCGCGCACGTCGTGGCCGAGGTCTCGGGCGATCGCCTCTTCGTCTCGCGTGTCCTGCCCGAGGGCGCTGATCTCGGCGTCGAACGATGCATCGCGCGGCACGGCTTGCGCGCGATCTTCGCGGAGCCCCTGGAGCGCGCCGCGACCGAAGCGATCACGCGGCCCGTTCCGATGGAGCGACGGCGAGACCTACGAAACGTCCCGACCGTGACCATCGACGCGGCATCCACGCGTGACATCGACGACGCGCTCGCGGCCTATCCAGCCGACACGAACGGCGCGCTTCGTGTGCTCGTGTCCATCGCCGACGTCGACGTGTTCGTCCCGGAGCGCTCGATCCTCGATCGCGAAGCGCGCCTGCGCGGCACGAGCGTGTACCTCGCGGGCCGCGTCCTGCCGATGCTCCCCGAGGCGATCTCATCCAACGCCGCGAGCCTCGTCGAGGATCAAGATCGCCCCGCGCTCACGGCCGAGCTTCGGATCGATCCCGAGGGACGCATCACCTCGGTCGACGTCTACGAGAGCCTCATCCGCTCCCGCGCGCGCCTCACGTACGACGCCGTCGACACGTTCCTCTCCGAGGGCAAATCCGACGAGGTCCCCCACGCCGTCGAGAGCACGCTCCGCTGGCTGCGCACCGCGGCCGCGCGCCTCGGCGCCGTGCGTGCGGCCCGTGGCGGCGTCAACCTCGCGCGCGAGGAAGCACGTATCGAGATCGACGCCCGCACCGGCGAACCCACCGCGGTCGAAGCGCGCCGCGAAACACCTGCACACAGGCTCGTCGAGCGGCTCATGGTCGGAGCGAACGAGGCCGTCGCCGAGTGGCTCGTCGCGCGTGGTTTGCCCGGCATCTTCCGCGTCCACGACGAACCTTCGCCCGAGCGCGTCCGCACCCTCGCCCAGCTCGCGCACAACTTCGGCATCGAGGCTGGCTTCGGCCCTCGCCTCTCGGCCCGCTCGCTCGCCGCGTTCGAGACGCAGATCGCCGGCACCCGCTTCGAATCCGCGATCCGCTCTGTGCTTGGCCAGGCCCTCGGCCCGGCGCGGTACACCCCCGATGCCGGGGCTCATTTTGGCCTCGGCGCGCCGCTCTACCTGCACTTCACGTCCCCGATTCGCCGGTACGCCGATCTCGTCGTGCACCGCATCCTCAAGCGGTACCTCGAGGGACACCGCGACTACGAGGACCTGCGCACCGAGCTCGCCGTGGTCGCGGCCGACTGCGATCGTTCGACGCAAAGCGCGGGCAAGGCCGAGGCCGAGCGCTACCGCATGCTCATCGCGCGCCTCCACGCGAGCCGCCTCGGCGACGAGATCTTTGGCAACATCATCGCGCTCAAGCCCTTCGGCCTGCTCGTGCAGATCGCCGGCACGGGCGGCGTTGGTTCGATCGCGATGGATGCCCTCCCCGGCGGCCCCTTCCGCACCGACCTCGCCGCGCAGGCGTTGATCGGCGCAGGGCACCGCTTCGCCGTGGGCGACAGCATCCGCGCGACGGTGGCGGCGGTGCATGAAGAGCTTGGAAGGATCGACCTCGTGCCGGTGGGTTGACGAGGGCGCCTCGTGGGGTGACGAGGGCGCCTCGTGGGAGGACGAGGGCGCGTCGCAAGATGACGAAGGCGCGTCGCGGGATGACGACGCCGCTCGCCGGTGGGTCGAGGCGGGATGACGACGGGCCGAGGGCGGATGACGAGGCTTGTCCCCTGCCTTCGCTACCGTGGGAGCGTCACGGGTGGTAGCTTGCGCGCGATGCGTGGTTCCCGCCGCGAACTCTGGAAGACTTTGCTCGATCGCTTCGATCCGGAGCTCGTGACGCCGCCGGAGTGGCGCGCTGACAGGGAGGAGAGCCCGGCTCGGCGGATCCTCGCGGCTCTCGATCGCCCCCTCTCGACGCCGCCCAAGGTCCTCCTCACGGGCACCATCGGCACGGGCAAGAGCTCGGAGCTTTATCGTGTCGCCGAAGAGCGCGCGCGGAAAGGCGACGAGTTCGTCGTCGTGCTCGACCTCGTGCGGCATTTCCGGCGGGCCGTGAGCGACCTCGAGGCGCTCCAGAACGTCACCTCGTGGGAGGTCTGCTTCCTCGCGGGCCTCGGGTTGATCCGCGCGGCCAAGGAGCAGCTCGGCTACGACTTTGCAAACGAGCAGCTCGAGGGGCTCGCCGGGGCCTGGACGGGCCTTGCGAAGGCCTCGCAGGTGTCCGGCGCCGCGCCGCCGACGATCGACATTCTTTCCGTGGTCAAATCGATGACCCTGCTTGCCTCGGCAGCCGCTGCCCCGGTCGCCACGGTCGCCGGCGCGCCCGTCGCGGCTGGCGCGGCTGTCGCGTCGAGCTTGCGGGTGCTCTCCGAGATCGCCGGAGCGGGCAAATGGTCCTTGCCCATCGGTCGAAAGGACGCGAAGCCGCTCGAAGATCAGGACGAGCCGATGCAAACGCTCGCGGGGCGGGTAAACCACCTCATCGCCAGGTTCCAGCAATGGAATCGCCGCGTGCTTTTCGTCATCGACGGGCTCGATCGTATCGTCGACGGCGCGCGGGCGGAGTCCTTGTTCCTGCGTTCGCAGATGATCGCCGGCCTCGACTGCGCCCTCGTGGTCTGCGCGCCTTTCGCATTACGCAACGACATGGCGGCGACGGAGGCGCGGGGCTTTCGGCTGCGAACGTTGCACAACGCGCCGGTGCTCGATCACCACGACCCGAGCGCGTACGGCCCTGGGGTGCGCTTCCTCGGCGAGGTCTACCGGCGCCGGGTCCACGACCTTCGCGGCGAGGACCTGATCCCGCAGCATTTGCTCGACAAGCTGGCTTATTACTCGGGCGGCCGGGCGCGTGATTTCGTCCGGATGATCGGGATGCTCGCCGAGCGAGGCTGGGACGACGACGCGAGCGAGGCGACGGAGGCGGAGGTGGACGACGTGCTCAAGGAGGCGCGCCAGCTCGTCGAGACGGGGCTCGATCGGGGTCACATCGAGGTCCTCGAAGAGGTCGCCCGGGATCCCGATCATCGGCTCCCGCCGGGGGATCTCGCGCGCGAGCTCTTGACGTATGGGCGTCTCTTGCCTTTCCCGAACGAGTCGGAATGGTTTTATCCGCACCCCCTGCTGACGCTCAACCTCGTCCGGCGCTAGCGCCCTGGATCGAGCGTATCGAGCAGCGCCTCCGCCTCACGGAGCGAGGCTTGCTCCTGCTCGTGGATCGGGCCCAGCCCGCGCAGCTCGGCGAACTCGTCCGAGCCCTTTTGCCTGGCCATCCCGGGCTCTCGGTGTTGACGGAGGCGCCGCAGATCGAGGATGTGCAGCCGGGTTCGGTCGTCGTCCTCGTGCCGCGGCCCGAGGATGCGGGCTGGCTGAACCTCGCGCGCCCGATTTTCGCGGAGCGGGAGTTACGGGTCGTGCTTTTCTGCAAGGAAGAGGTTACGGCCGCGCTGGCGCGTGGGGCGCCGGATTTTTTTGATTGGATCGGCAAGCGTGTCGAGTGTGGGAAAAGCGCGCCGAGGCATACCGTCGCGGGGTTACGCGCGGGGGTTTGCGCGAGGGCGTGGGCGATCGGGTATCGGGGGCATGCGCTTCCGGCGGCGTTCGAGGCGGCGTTCCCTGGGCGGTCCTTCCTCCGGGTGAGCGGGGATCTGCCGTATGGGGAGCTCGTCGCGACGGTGCGGAGCGCGGGGCGCGCGTACCTGATCTGGATGAACGTGGGGGATACGAAGAATTTACAGCGCATTCGCTGGGCGGTGGCGGAGGCGGGGCGGCGTGGGCGGTGCATCGTCGACGATGCGGAGGTGTGGGGGGCCGAGGGGCTGTTTCCGGTGAGCGAGGCGGTGATGGAGCCGGGCGAGGCGGCGCGGGTGCTTTCATCGGCAATGGCGCCGGCGAGGCTCGCGGCATTGCTCGGGCTGGAGCCGGAGGCGATCACGCTGGCGGCGGAGGTGATGGCGAAGGGGGTGGCGTCGGCGGAGATCGAGGCGGTGG
>JANMGF010000225.1:0-8830 GCA_031374535.1 Polyangium sp. (in: bacteria) | reverse complement strand
TGGCGGCGGTGGAGCAGGTGCGAAGGCGGGTTGCTGGGGCGCGAGACGCCGCCTGAGTAAGTTGCGTTTCCCCCCGGCTTGAAATTAGTGGTGTCGCCGGTGCTTCTGTCTTGCACCTGAACCGCGTCGCCTTTGGCCCCTCGCTCCGCGGCATCGAGGCCGCGAGCCGCTTCTACTTCGACAAATCCACCCGCGATCTCTCCCTCGCCGAGGCCGCCGCGCTCGCCAGCCTTCCCCGTGGCCCTACGCTTTACGATCCGCGCCGCGGCCCCACGCTCCTCACGCGCCGCCGCGACCGTGTCCTCGAGCGCATGCGCGCCGCGCGCCTCGCCGACAGCGCCGACGTCGATCGCGCCCTCGGCGAACCCCTCGTCCTCGCGCCCCGCGGCAGCGGCCTCGGCATCCCGCACCTGCGCCTGGCCATCCTCTCCCGCTTCGCCCAGCGCCCCTCCGTCGTCACCACCACCCTCGATCGTGGCCTCCAGCGCGAGATCGAGATCCTTGCTCTTCAAACGGTCGAACGCCTCGCCCCCCGCAACGTCACGGCCGCCTCCGTCGTCGTCCTCGACAACACCACCGGCGACGTCCTCGCCTACGTCGGCTCCCCCGACATCGAGAACGAGGCCCGCCTCGGCCACAACGACGGCGTCCTCGCCAAACGCCAGCCTGGCTCCGCGCTCAAGCCCTTCGTCTACGGCCTCGGCATGGAGATCGCCGGCTTCACCGCCGCCACCGTCCTGCCCGACGTCGACCTTCATTTCCCCACGCCCGACGGCGACTACCACCCCAACAACTACGACGGCCGCTTCCACGGCCCCGTCCGCGTCCGCGAGGCCCTCGGAAGCTCCTTCAACGTCCCCGCCGTCGTCGCCGCCTCCCGCGTCGGCCCCGAGCGCTTGCTCGCTCGCCTCCTCGACCTCGGCTTCGCCTCCCTCGACCGCAGCGCGCGCGACTATGGCCTCGCCCTCGCGCTCGGGGACGGCGAGGTGCGCCTGATCGAGCTCGCCGCCGCCTACGCCACCCTCGCGCGTGGGGGCCTCTCCTTGGCCCCGCGCGCCGTCCGCGAGGCGAGGGGCGCCGACGGCGACCTCCTCCCGCTCCCCGCACCCGCTCCCCGCCGCGTCCTCGATCCCCGCGCCGCCTACGTCCTCACGCACATCCTCGCCGACCGCCACGCCCGCCTCGCCACGTTCGGCGAAAACAGCGCCCTCGAGCTCCCGTTCCCGGTCGCCGCCAAGACCGGCACCTCGAAAGGCTTTCGCGACAACGTCACCGTCGGCTTCACCCCTGCCGTCACCGTCGCTGTCTGGGTCGGCAACTTCGACGGATCGCCCATGAGCGGCGTCAGCGGCGTGACCGGCGCCGGCCCCCTCTTCCACGACGCCATGCTCGCGTCGGCACGCTTGTTCCCCGAGTTCCCCGAGCGCGACTTCGAACGCCCCGACGGCCTCGTCGACGTCGACATCTGCCCTCTCTCCGGCGCCCGCCCCGGCCCCGACTGCCCCCACCGCCGCACCGAGATCCTCCCGCGCGGCACCTCGCTCCCCCCCTGCGACCAGCACGAACGCGTCCGCATCGATCGCCGCAACGGCCTCCGCGCCGGCCCCGCCTGCGCCGACTCCGTCGTCGACCCCCGCGTCTTCGAGCGGTACCCCCCCGAGCTCGCCTCCTGGGCTGAAACCGCCGGCCGCCCCGTCGCCCCGCGCGCTGCTTCACCCTTCTGCCCCGACCTCGATCGCGCCCCGAATCCCTCCCGCCTCCGCATCGCCTTCCCGCCCGACGGCGCGCGTTTCCTCCGTGACGGCGCCCTCGCCGCCGACGAAGCCATCCGCGTCCGCATCGACGCCCCTTCCGACGCCCGCGCCGTCCGCCTCCTCGTCGACGGCCGCGCCCTCACGCTCGCCCCCCCGTTCGAACGTTCCCTCCCGCTCGTCCCTGGCGAACACGTGCTCGTCGTCGAAGCGGACGGCGTCTCCTCGGAGCCCGTCCGCTTCTCCGTGGATCGCTAGTTCAACACGAAGTTGTTCAGCGTCGCCACGATGACCCCCACGATGCTCTCGCCCGCGATGAACCCCGAGGCCACGGGCACGACCATCTCCTCGGCCTTCTTGCCCATCTTGCCTGCGACGAACGCGGCGAGCGCGCCCAGGAACATCGCCAGCGGCGAATAAAACGGCAGGATGAACCCGATCCCGATGCCCGTCGGCGAGGGCAAGAACTTCTTGTACTTCGGCAGGAGCTTCTCGATCGCCACGAGCGCGACGCCCACCGCGAGCCCCACCCCGATACACGACCGCGCCATCGGGTGCAGGTTGCCGATGCCCACCTTGAACACCTCCGCCACCGCCTTCCACTGCTGCGCCGCGGGCGCCGGGAACGCCGGATTGTCCCCCGTCAGCGCCGCCGCGTTCGGCACGAGCATGTAGAAGCCGATCACCGTCGCGATCGTCCCCGGCAGGATCCCCATCATCTGCGCGACGAACTGCCGCCGCGGGTTCGCGCCGAGCAAATACCCCGACTTCAGATCGTTCAAGAGGTCCGCGCTCGCGCTCGCCGAGCCTGCCGTGATCCCGGCCGTCATCAGGTTCGCCGTCGCGCTCTGCGGGATCAGCACGCCGTAGATGAGCTGCATGATCTTGCCCATCGCGCCCGTCGGCGTCACGTCCGTCTCCCCCGTCGACCGGCACGCCACGAGCGAAAGCACGAACGTGAGCGCCACCGCCAGCAGCCCCAGGTGCAGCGGGACCCCGAAGAACCGCCACGCGATCCCCACGACCCCGATCGTCGCGATCGTCCCGCCGATCGCGAACCAGCGCATCGGCACCTCGACCCCGGCCCGCGACGTCCCCGCCTCGCCGCCTGCCACCTTCCCGAAGCTCTGGAAGGCCCGCACGATCGTCTTCCACTGGAACAAGAACGAGAGCAGCCCCGACGCCACCAGCATCGGCGCCCCGATCCACAGCCCGATCTCCTTCCACGCCGTCTGCGGCTTCGTCGCCGCCGTCACCGTCACGCCGAGCTGGTTCACCCACGAAGCCTCGAGCGCGATCGGCGTCACCACGAGCGCGAGCACGAGCCCGCCGGCCACCATCGAGATCGTCGCCCGGAGCCCCACGATCGCGCCCGCGGCCATGAGCGCCAGGCCGAAATCGAGCTTGATGTTGAACGCCGAGAGCGCGAACGACTTGCCCGCCGCCGTCACCTTCGGCAGCCAGTCGAAGATCGCCGCCGCCCCTGGCAAGAGCGCCCCGCGCGTCACGGCGCCCGCCGCGTCCACCGACTTGAGGATGTTCAGGTCCTTCAAGAGCGGGAGCACCCCGGCCACCGCCGCCGCTGCCATCAGCGCGCGCCCCTTCTCCAGCGCGTTCGCGCCCTCGCTGTAGAGGCTCTGCAACGTCACCGCCGCCGCCGTCCCCGACGGGAACCGCAGCCGCTCCTGGTTGATCATGTTCCGCTTCATCGGGATGGCGATCACCGTCCCGAGCAGCGCGAGCGCCACCGTCCACGCCGCGAGCACCGGCCAGGGCATGTGTTTGCCCCCGGGGTTCTCGCTCGACACGCTCAGCATCAAGAGCGCCGGGATCGCCGAGACCATCGTGCCGCCCGTCGAGTACCCCGCGGACGACGCGGTCGACTGCATGCAGTTGTTTTCGAGGATCGTCATCGGCGTCTTCACGACCCCGGCGCGCTGGAACGCGCCCCAGATCGAGAAGGACAGGATGCACGCCGTGATGGCCACGCCGAGGTGCCAGCCCGTCTTCAGGCCCACGTAGAGGTTCGTGAACGCGAGCAAGAACCCGAGCGCCGCGCCCATCCCCACCGCGCGTGGCGTGAGCTGCGCGACCCCTTCGCCCCGGTACGCCTTCGCGTACCAGGTATCCTCGTCCATCTCGCCGACTTCTTCCGGCGGGATCTCCAGCGGTTTGCCTCGCAGGACCTCTGCGTCCGTGATCGGTGCCTTCTGGAAGAGCGGCCCCTCGCCTTCCGCGACCGCTGGCGTCTCGATCTCGCTCATCCGTCGCTCATACCATGGAGAGGGCGTGGACAGACCGGGTCTATCGGAACGCCATCTCGGGATTGTCCACCTCCCGCGCGAGCGCCTCCCGCTCCCGGACGAGGTACTCTCGGATCGCCGCGTCGAGCCTGGGATCGGCCACGTGGTGCAGGCTCCGCGTGATCGTGGGCTCGAAGCCCCGGCTCATCTTGTGTTCTCCCCCCGCGCCTGGCTCGAACCGCCCGATCTTCCGCAGAATGCACTGCTCGATGGAGTGGTAGAAGCAGACGTTGAAATGGAGGAAAGGCCGCTCCTCCGTGGCCCCCCAGTACCTCCCGTAGAGCGCGTCTCTCCCGGCGAAATTGAAGGCCCCGGCGATCGGCTTTTTGCCCTCCCGCGCCAGCACGACCTCCACCCCGTCCCCGAGCCTCGGCACGATCTCCTCGAAAAACCCGCGGTTCAGGTATCGCCGCCCCCAGGCGAACTTGTCGACCGTGGCCGTGTAATAGCTGTACATCGCGTCCACGAGGTCCGGCGTGATCTCGCGCCCCCGCAGCGTGACCAGCTCGATCCCCTGCGCGGCCATCTCCCGCCGCTCGCGTCTCCACTGGTTGCGCCGCTTCGACGAGAACCGCGCGAGGAAATCGTCGTAGGTCGTATACCCCGCGTTTTTCCAGTGAAATTGCAGCCCGTACCGCTCGGCGAGCCCCGCGCCCGAAAGCTCGGCCGCTTGTTCCTCGGTCGGGAACAGCACGTGCGCGCTCGAGATCTCCATCCGCGAGACGAGCTGCCGCAGCCCCTCGGCCATCGCCGCCGCGACCTTCTTGAAGTCCGCGCCCGGGGCCACGAGGAGCCTCGGCGCCGTTGCCGGGGTGAACGGCACGGCCACCACGAGCTTCGGAAAATACTCGATCCCCGCCCGATACGCGGCGTTCGCCCACGCGTGATCAAAGACGAACTCCCCCTCGCTGTTGCCCTTGAGGAACGCGGGCGCCGCCGCGACGAGCGCTTCGCCCTGGTGCAACGTGAGGTAGTGGGGCATCCACCCGGCGGCTGTCCGCTGGAGGCTCCGCCCCTTTTCGCCGGGCTCTGCTTCTGCGCCCCCGAACGGCTTCACGCAGCCCGTCTGCTCGAGCACGTCGAAGAAGGCCCACGACAGAAAAGGCGCCTCGGACACGCCATCGAGGGCGTTCCACGCTTCCTCGGGGATTTCGCGGATCGTGGCGTGGATGCGGAGCTCGAACACGCCGGCATCGTCGGCGGCAAACGGGCGGTTGGCAAGGGGCGAGCCGTTGCGTGCTTCCGCGGCCCCAGGCAAGATGGTCCCCCATGGGCGACCTCGCGCGAACGATCCCGCTCGTCAGGCATGCGACGTTCGAAGATCTGATGGCCATCCCCGAGGAGGGGCGTCGTCACGAGATCATCGACGGCGATCTCATGCAGAAGGCCCAGCCGAGCTTCGACCATGGGGCGGCCATCCTCGGGGTCGGCTCCCTGCTCCAGGTGGAGTACGGCAGGCCGTTCGGGCGTGGCGGGGTGGGCGGCTGGTGGCTCGCCACCGACACCGACATCGCGTTCGCCCCCGACCAGATCTACCGGCCGGACATCGTCGGCTGGCTCCGCCTTCGGGTTCGCGCGCGGCCGAGCGGCATGCCCGTCCGCATTCGACCCGACTGGGTCTGCGAGATCCTCTCGCCGAGCAACACCACCAACGATACCGTCCGCAAGCGCCGCACCTACCACCGCTACGAGGTCTCGCATTACTGGATCCTCGACCCGATGGCGGAGACGCTCACCGTCCTGCGCTGGACCCCGGACGGCTACCTCATCGTCGCCGACGCCATCCGTGGCCAGCGCCTGCGCGCCGAGCCCTTCGAGGCCGTCGAGCTCAACCTCGACGAGATCCTCGGCGACCCCGGCGACCCCGGCGACCCCGGCGATCCGGGTGAGGACACGCCCCCCGTCGAGCCCTGATTCCCCCCAGGAACCTCCATGACCCTCCTCGATCCTCCCCCGCAGGCCAGCGACCGCGACCTCCGCGAAGGCGGCCTCGCCGCCGCCCGTGATCTCTGCGCTTTCCTCGACCGCTCCCCGAGCCCCTACCATGCGGCCGAGGAGGCGGCGCGGCGGCTCTCGGCCGCGGGCTTCTCCGCCCTCTCCGAGCACGACGCCTGGGAGCTGTCCCCCGGCGATCGCCGCTATTTTTTGCGCGCCGGTACGATCGTCGCCTTCATCGTCGGCGACGAACACCCCGCGCTCTCGGGCTTCCGCTTCCTCGGCGCCCATACCGACTCCCCGAACCTCCGCGTCAAGCCCAACGCCGACCTCTCGCGCTCCGGGTACCAGGCGATCGGCGTCGAGGTTTATGGCGGCGTCCTCCTCTCCACCTGGATGGACCGCGACCTCTCCATCGCCGGCCGCGTCTTCTGCCAGCGCAAGGGCGAGCGGCCCGTGGCCCGTTTGGTCGACCTCGGCCGCGTCGTCGCCCGCGTCCCGAACCTCGCCATTCACCTCAATCGTGGCGTCAACAAAGACGGGCTCGTCTTGAACGAGCAAAAACACCTCGTCCCCGTGGTCGGCCTTGGCGCCGCCCCCGATGTCCGCGCCCTCCTTGCCCGCGAGCTCGACGAAAAACCCGAGGCCATTCTTGGCTACGACCTCTCCCTCTACGACACCACCAAGGCCGCCGTCGCCGGCCTCGCGGACGAGTTCGTCCTCTCCGCCCGCCTCGATAACCTCGCCAGCTGCCACGCCGCCACCACCGCCCTCGCCGCCGAGGCTGGCCGCGCGCCAAGGACCCGCATGATGGTCCTCTACGACCACGAAGAATGCGGCAGCCGCAGCGCCGCCGGGGCCGCCGGCACGGCCCTCAAGGACACGATCGCCCGGATCCTCGAGGCCTATCCCCGCACCGAACCCCAGGGCCTCCAGCGCGCCCTCGCTCGCTCGTTCCTCGTCAGCGCGGACATGTCCCACGCCCTCCACCCCAATTACGCCGACCAGCACGAGCCGCAGCACCAGCCCCTGCTGAACCGTGGGCTCGTCATCAAGACCAACGCCAACCAGTCGTACGCGACCGACGGCGGCACGGCCGCGCTTTTCGAGGAGATCTGCCGCGACGCTGGGTATCCCGCCCAGAAGTTCGTCGTCCGGACGGATCTCCCCTGCGGCAGCACCATCGGCCCCATCACGGCGGCCTCGCTCGGCATCCAGACCGTCGACGTCGGCGCGCCCATGCTGAGCATGCATTCGTGCCGCGAGATGTGCGGCACGCTCGATGTGTACTGGGCGGTCGAGACCTATCGCCGCTTCTTGCGCGGATGACCCTTCCGCGGGGCCCGCTCGGTCGGTTATCGTAGGACCATGCCCCGCACCTTCGACGCCGCCACCGTCGCCGCCCGGACGCGCGCCGCGCAGCAGATCCTCGACCACGAGGAGCTCCGCGCGTTGTACGAGTCGACCGGGGGCCTCCTCGCCGATCTCCACGCCATCCGTGACGCCGGCATCGCCGCCGAGGCGCAGATGCTCGCCCAGAGCAGCGCTAAGAGCGCCGGGGCCGCCGCCACCTTGGACGTCCTCGCCGCGTTCGCCGCGCTTCAGAAGGAGTACGTGGGGGTGATGGCGTGTGTACAGGCGGCGAGGCGGGACCTCGAGCAGGCCGGGGCCGAGGCCGAGGTGCTCGCCGCGGTGGATCGGATCCTCCGGAACGAGGCCCAGGTCATCGTCTCCACGACGGCCGGTCCCGATGGGGCCAAAAAACGCAAGACCTCGCGCTCGGAGAGCCAGGAGGCCCTGCGCGCCGAGATCGGAAAGGACGCCGCCGCGTTGCTCGAACTTTCGGCGGTCCACGAGATCCTGACGGCGCGCAAGGTCACGACGGAGCGTCTGGCCGGGCTTCGTGCCGATGCGGAGGGGCTCTCGGGCAAGCTCGCGGCGCGCGTGGTCAAGAAGGGCGAGCAGAAGGCGAAGACCGAGGCGCGCAAGGACACGGCTGCCGAGCAATCGACCGCTTGGAATGCGTGTTACCGCCTGCTCCTGCTTGCGGCGCAGAGGGACGCCCGGATCGCCTCGCTCCTCCAGGATGCCGCGCGTCCTCGCAAAGCGAAGGACGACTGACGCCCCACGGCCGACCGCATCGATCACCACCCCGGCGAGCACCCATCCCCAGCCCCGGGAATGTTGATCACCCCCAGCGGGAGGGCCGTTCACCAGCCCCGGGAGCTCTGATCCTCACTACCGGGAGCGCTGATCACCAGCCCCGGCAACACCGATCGCCACCCCCGGCAGCACCGTCCCCGGCCCCGTCCGTCGTGGGGGAGGGGGGCGTCCGCAGGCGGGGACCCCAGGGCCGTCGACTCTCCACGCTTTTCACGCCCGAGACGACCGAAAATGCGCTAGGAGTGTCGAAGTTTCGACAGCTGGGCTGGCATGCCCGTCGGGTGACTTTCCCATGCTTCGTTACCGAGCTGACCTCCGGACGTTGTGCTTCGTGGCGGTGTACTTCGCGCTCGTCGCTGTGCAGTGGGTGGCCGCGCCGAGCGCCTTGTGGCTCGCCATCCCGCTGCTCGCCGTCACGTGTGTCTTTTCGTTCCTCGGCGCCGTGGCCACGCACAACACGGTGCATTGCCCCGTGTTCAAGCAACGCTCTGCCAACCGCGTCTTTCAGGTCGTGCTCACGTTGACCTACGGCCACCCGGTCAGCGCCTTCGTGCCTGGCCACAACCTGAGCCACCACAAGCATACGCAGACGAAGAAGGACGTGATGCGCACGACGAAGGTGCGTTATCGCTGGAACCTCCTCAACGGCCTGCTTTTCATGCCGACGGTGGGCAAGGA
>JANMGF010000220.1:0-14594 GCA_031374535.1 Polyangium sp. (in: bacteria) | reverse complement strand
CTCGGCTTCGGCGCCGAGTCGGGGGGACGCGTCGAGGGGCACGTCTCGGCGAGCTGGGAAGACCGCAACTTCCTCGGCGGCCTGCGCCGCTTCGCCATCGAGGCCCGCCCGGGGCTCGTGTTTTACCCGAACGCCCTCAACAACCTCTTCATCGCGTCCCCGAGCTACATCCTCCCCGAGATCCGCCTACGCTTCGAGCTGCGCCAGCCTGGCGTCTTC
This sequence comes from Polyangium sp. (in: bacteria), assembly GCA_031374535.1. Classification (GTDB taxonomy): domain Bacteria; phylum Myxococcota_A; class Polyangia; order Polyangiales; family Polyangiaceae; genus Polyangium. Next base: position 14,375 of record JANMGF010000220.1, on the reverse strand, counting down.
GAGCCCCGCACCCAGGCCGTCCTTCGCGGCAGCGCCAACATCTACCGCCCGCTCAACATCATCTCGGCGCCCGTCCCTGGCACCCCCGAGGCCCAGGAGCCGCCCCTCGGGTACCGCGAGGCTGCCGTCACGCTCGGCCTGGAGCGCCGTTTCTCGGACTTCCAGCACTACCTCGGGCAATTCATCCACGTTCAGTACGACGACCCCTTCCTCTACTGGAACGACGCCGTCCCCGAGGGCTTCAGGCGCCTCTTGTTCACCTACCTGGAGACCGTCGGGACCCTCGATTTCCGCAAGAACGACCGCGGCGAGAACGACCGCCTCTCTCCCCGGCGCGGCGTCTACCTCAACCTCAACGCGCAGGTCGCGGGGTACTTCTTGCCCGGCGACGCGAACGACGTGCGCCTACGCCCCGAGCTTCGCGCCTACGTGCCCGTCGCCAAACGCGTCACGCTCGCCTTCCGCCTGGGCGGCGGCTTCCTCCTGCCTCAATCGAGCGACTTCCTCGAGGCCCTCGAGGTGCTCGAGCCCAAGGCCCGCGCGCGGCAGCGCCCCGACGAGAACGACGACGGCATCGTCGACGGCACCGACATCCCCCTCGACGACCTCCGCCGCCCGCTCCAGCTCCTGCAATTCCGCGGCTTCTACAGCGGCGGCCCGAGCTCGAACCGGGGCTACGTCTACAACGGCGTCGGCATGCACGCGAGCGTCCCCCTCCGCGACACGGCCCGCGGCTCCGTCCCTCCGTGGTCGCCCACGGGTGGCCTCACGTTGTGGGAGTCCGCGCTCGAGCTGCGATTGTCGTTCACCGAGAACCTCGGCGCGATCCTCTTCCTCGACGCGAGCGACGTCCGGAGCGGCATGGCCGAGCTTCGTTTCGACCGCCCGCACGTCTCGGCGGGCCTTGGCCTGCGGTATGCGACGCCCGTCGGCCCCGTGCGTGTCGACGTCGGCTACCGCGTCCCTTGCGCCCAGCAGATCGGCATCTGCGACGAGGCGGAGCTCGGGTACGACGTCGGTTTGTTCGGATATACGGGCGGGCTCCCGATCGTCACGACGATCGCGATTGGGGAGGCTTTTTAGCCCCTCCGCTCAGCCTTCTTCTTCTTCGACGCTCCACGTCGCGAGCGCCGTGATCCCGATGGCCGTCGCGCATTGGGCGCAGAGGGGCGGCTCTTCGTAGCGGACCTCGTCTCCTCGCGTCCACACGTAGAGCCCGCTCCCTGCAGGCTCTCCCTCGATCAGCTCGGCGCATGCATCACACCGAACCTCTTCCGAGGCCTCCTCCGTCACGCGCGCTTGGAGCGCCATGTCGGCCAGAGCATCGATGGCCATGGATAAAACCATAATTCGCGGTTGCTCCACTTGCCTCCCTCGGTCCGGCGACCGCCCGAATCTAGCTCAGGCTCCCGTCGGACGCACGTGCTCCCGAACGAGGGGGGTGGGCCAGGTGTTTCCTGAAGGCTTTTGAGGGAACGATCGTGGTGGGCAGCTCAGGCGTCGGCCTGAAGTTCCGTCTCGGGCGCAGCCTTCTTCGCCTTTTCTTTTTTCGTCCCGCCCTCGAGACAGCTCTCCGCCAGCATCTCGGCGACGTCGAGCTGGCGGACGCTTTCTTCCTTGCCGTGCGCCTTCAACCCGTCCGTGATCATCGTCTGGCAGAAGGGACACGCGGTCGCGATCGTCTTCGCCTCCGTCTGCAGGAGCTGAAGCGTGCGCTTCACGTTCACGCGATCCTTGTTTTGCTCCTCCATCCAGAACTGCGCCCCGCCCGCGCCGCAGCACAGGCCCTTGTTGCGGTTCCAGTCCTCGACCTCGACGAGCTCCACGCCGGGGATGCTCTTCAGGATGTCCCGCGGCTGCTCGTACACGTCGTTGTAACGGCCGAGGTAACACGAGTCGTGAAACACGACCTTGCCCTTCACCGCGTTCTTCGGCTTGAGCTTCTTCTCCGCGACCAGCCCGAGCAGGAAGTCCGTGTGGTGCACGACCTCGAACTTCGCGCCGAAGTCGGGGTACTCGTTCAGGATCGTATTGAAGCAGTGCGGGCAGGCCGTGATGATCTTCTTCACGCCGCCCTGGTCCTTGTAGCCGTTCAGCGTGGCCACGTTTTGCTCGGCCAGCATCGCGAACAGGTACTCGTTGCCCGCGCGCCGCGCCGGGTCGCCCGTGCAGGTCTCTTCTTGCCCGAGCACCGCGTAATCCACGCCCGCCGCTTCGAGCAACCTCGCCGTCGCCCGCGCGATCTTCTTCGCCCGGTCGTCGTAGCTCGCCGCGCAGCCGACCCAGTAGAGGACCTCGGCCTTGGGGTTGTCGGCCATCATCGGCACGTTGAGCCCCTCGGTCCAGTTCGCTCGATCCATACGCGCGAGGTTCCACGGGTTGCCGTTCACCTCCATCGCCTGGAACGGACCGTTGAGCTGCGCCGGGAACTCGCCCTTCACGAGCACCAGGTGCCGCCGCATCTCCACGATCTTGTCGACGTAGCTGATCATCACCGGGCACTGCTCTTCACAAGCCCGGCACGTCGTGCAGGCCCAGAGCACGTCCGGGTGGATCACGTTCGCCACGAGATCCTTGTTCGCGTCCGCCAGAGCGCCGTTCGTCTCGGCCAGGGCAGCTTCCTCGGTCGCCTCGCCCTCGAGCCTCGGCAGCGCCGCGCCGATCCGATCCGTCTTGGATTTCTGCGCGACGAGCTCGCTGTCGTGGTCGTAGAGATGGTCACGCAGATCAAGCGTGAGTTGCTTCGGCGAGAGCAGCTTGCCCGTCTTGTGCGCGGGGCAGTTGTCGGTGCAACGCCCGCACTCCGTGCACGTGTAGAAGTCCAGGATCGCCTTCCACGTGAAGTCCTGGATCTTGTTCACGCCGACGGGCTCGGCCTTCTCGGGCTCCTCGGCCGTCTTCATGACCATCTCGCCGATGGCCTCCGCGCTCGGCGCCATCAAGGGCAGCCGGCCGCGCGGCGTCACGCTGCGGAAAAAGACGTTCGGGATGCCCGTGATGACGTGGAAGTGTTTCGAGTACGGAAGGATGTTCAGGAAGATCAGGACGAGCGACGCGTGCGTCCAGAACCCGATCTTCGCCAGCACGAGCAAGATCTCGCGCGGCAGGCCCGCGAGCAGCGTCGCGAAGAAGGATCCGGCAGGCGACGGGAAGGGAGCCCAGCCGAGCGCGTGGGTCGGCGTCGGGCCGAGCGGGGCCACGACTTCGCGCACCTTCGCGCAGACCTCGGCCTCGAGGTTCGTGCCGTTGCAGCCCGCGAGGCCCTTGTGGTGCAGGACCATGGACGCGCCGTCGTAGAGCATGTCCGAGGTCATCATCGTGATGATGATGCCGAGGATCAGGATCGCCTCGCCCGACTTCGTCATGCGCGGATCCTTCTTGATCACGCGGAAGTACAGGAAGACGAGCGCGCCGACGATCACGAGCGACGCGATCGTGTCCTTGATGAACTCGTACGCGTGCCCGAGCGGCAAACCGAGGAAGCCCTCGGGCCCCAGGATGAAGAGGTTGAACGAAGGATCGAAGCCGCGTCCCCAGAGGATGATCGACCGGGCCAGCAGCACCATGAAGCCCACGAAGATGAGCATGTGGGCCGCGCCGGCGAGCCGGTAGTAATGCATCTTCTTCTGGGCGAAGGCGTAGATCGCCGTGCCCTTCACGCGCTCCGGAATGTCGTCGAAACGATCCTCCGGCCGCCCGACCTTGAGCAGCTCCCACCGCCGGCCCGCGCTGTATGCGAAGGCGCCGACGAGGCCGAAGATCATGAGAAACATCATCAGCGGATTCATGGCGCGCGTTCTCCCAGGGAAACGGACCTTGTTGTAGGGGGCCGAGCGGCCACGCGTCAACCTGAGCGATGCCGCGCGTCAAACGAAAGCCACGCACGATCGAACGCCGGGTTCGGCCTGGCGCTCGGCCCGCATCGGCCGCTCTGTCTACAGCGTGAACTCGAAAGATTTTTCTTCCGTGCCTGCGCCCGGCGAAAGCTCGACGACCATGCTGAAAGGTCGCTGCCCCACACGCGCGCCGAGCCGCACCCGCACCGGCGTCGCGGCGCCGTTGAGCTTGTCGAGCCGGATCACCACGCGGTACCGGCCTCGCTTCGGATCGCCCTCCGCGAGGTAGACGTTCTCCACGTTTTGCCCCTGGCACTCGTTCTCGGACTGCGGGCAATCGCGGTCCTTCACGAGCCCGGTCGACGTCGGCTCCCCGACCCGCGCGAGCTCGCCGCCGGTGTCGTAGACGTTGAGATCCACGTCCGCCTCGACCGCCTCCCAGGCGATCGCGAACTGCAAAATGCCGGTGTGGAGCCCGCAGCCCTCGTCGATCACGCCGTTGCAGTTGTCGTCACGGGCGTCGAAACACGTCTCGATGCCCGTCGGCGTGCACGCGGTCTCGAGCACCACGCCTTCGCTCGCCTTCACGTCGAGCACCTTGAGCGCGTCCTTCGCAGGCGGCGGAGGGACCTCGATGCAGGCCGACGCGGCGAGCACGAGCACGAGCGCCGCGAGCGGCCCGCGCAACGTCAGAACGTGCCCGCGCATGAGACGCCGAGGCCGCCGGGGGCGCACGCGAACGAGCGGATCGCCGTGCCCTTGTCCGAGGCGGGGAGCGCTTCGTCCTTGGGCTTCGTGGGCTCGTCGGGCACCGCGAAGATCGTGAGCACGAGGCCCCCTGCGCCCAGCACGAGCGCGCTGATGCCGAGGCCCAGGCTGAGGTCACGCATCGTGTTGGCGTCGCGCCCGTCCGCCGCGATGACCTGACGATCGAGCCCGCAGAACGCGGCATCTCCGCGGCTACAGTTCGTCCCGTACATCGACTCGTGGATCTGGATGTCCCGCGCGACGTTGTTGCGCAGGTGGATCGACACGAGGCTCGCGCCGAGCGTGCCGAGCCCGAGCCCCACGCCCAGGCCCGTCGCCGCGATCCCGATCGTGCGTTGATGCGGGATCCAGTTCTTCCTCGCGGGAGGCGGCGGAGGCGGCGGAGGCGGCGGAGGCGGCGCTTCTTTTTTGGTCTCCTTCGGATCGATCGAGAGCTCGACGGGCTTGCCGCCTTGGAGATCGATCTCCTGCGCGTCCTCCTCGTGCCCCGGCGCGGTCACGAGGATCTTGTGTTTCCCCGGCGGCACACGGATCGGCTTGTCGAGCGGGAGGCTCGTGAACGGCTGGCCATCGAGCGAGAGCTTCGCGCCGGGTACCTTCGACGTCACGTTGAGCACGCCGATGTGCGCCATCGCCTTCGCGAGCTCCTCGCGAACACCCACCTTGTCTTCTTCCGCCAAGGGCGCGACGTCCGAGACGAGCGAGGCTTCCATGGCTTCGGCCGCGGGCATCCACTGCTCGAGCGCGAGGAGCGAGTAGCCGATCATGCGGACGATCTGCGCGCTCGGGTAAAGCGCTTTGGCCTGCTCGAACAGGTTCAGCGCTTTGTCGAACTGGCCCGTTCGATAGGCCTGCAGGCCCTCGGACGCGGCCTGACGCGCGAGCTGGATCTGGGCCGCGGAGGTCTGCGCTTCGGCCTCGCTCGAGAGCGGGGGCGCGGCGAGACCGAGGAAGGCGACGAAGGCGAAGGCGAGCGAACGCCGGCAGAGCTCGTTCATCAGAACTTGATGTTACCGACCTTGGGCGCGGCGGTACTAGAAGGCTTCGGTTTCGGCGTGCTGGTCTTGGCCGTCGAGGGAGCGGCAGCCACGGCTGCGCCCGTCGGCTTGCTGGTGGGCGTCGCTGTGGGCTCGGCCGTGGGCGCAGCCGTCGCGACGGGTTCGGCCGTGGGTTCGGCCGTGGGTTCGGCCGTCGGGGCAGCGGTGGCCGCGGGCTCGGCCGGCGGAGGCGCGGGGGGCGTGGCCGTGGGGAGGGCCGGCTCGGTCGTCGGGGCCGGCGGAGGTGCCGTGTTCGCTTGCTGCTCGGCCGCCGCGGCGTTCGCGGCCGGGCCCGCCGTTTTGCCCTTGAGGACGAAGAAGAGCCCCGCGGCGCCCGCGATCCCGAACACGAGGAGCATGCCCGCGACGATGCCGCCGAGCTTCGGCTTCGACGGCTGCGCGACCGGGGCCTGCGTCGAGTAGAGCGGCGCGCCCGTGGTCATCCCCGGCGGGATCGTCACGCGAGGCATGGGGGCGCCCGACTGCGAGAGGCTCATGGTGGCGAGCTGCGCGGCCGTGGCGCCTGACTGCGAGATCGCCGCGGGGTTCACGCCGGGGGGCATCGGCATGCCGGCCTGCGAGATGCTCGCGGCCGGGACACTCGTGCCCGGGATCTGCATGCCCGGCGGGATTGACATGCCCGGCATGCTCATGCCGTACATCGGCATGCCTTGCATCGCCTGCCGCACCTGCGCCGAGGCGGAGAGGTCGGCCGGGTTCGGCATGTCGAGGTTCGTCGACTGCGCGGCGTAGTTCACCTGCAGCGCCATGGCGAGGGCCTGGGTCTGCTCGACCGCGTTCGAGAAACGATGCTCGACCTCGCGGGCGCAGGCCTTGAGGAACCAGGCGTCGAAGCGCGGGCCGAGGTGGGGCGACATCTGGCTCGGCGGGATCATCGGCTCGTAGAGGATCTGCCCGATGAGCGCGGCCATGCCCTCGGAGGTCCAGTAGTTTTTCCCGGTGAGCAGGCGATAGACGATGAGCCCGAGGGCCCAGAGATCCGCGGACGGACCGACCTTCGAGGCCTGCCCACGCGCCTGCTCGGGCGACATGTACCAGGGCGTGCCGAAGATGGCGCCGTCCTGGGTGAGCTCCTTGGCGTCGCTCGAATCGAGCAGCTTGGCGATGCCGAAGTCCAGGATCTTGAGGAGCGGCGTGCCGTCCTCGCGTTGCGTGACGATGAGGTTCGCCGGCTTGAGATCACGATGAACGATGCCGAGCGCGTGCGCCTTGTCGAGCACCCGCGCGACCTGCTTCATGAGGACGACGACCTCGCCCGCGGGCAAGGCGCCTCGTTGCTTCAGCTCCGAGCCGAGATCGCGACCCTTCAAGAGCTCCATCACGATGAACGGAGCGCCGCCGATCTCGGGCGCGACGTCGGCGTCGAGGACACGCACGACGTGCTCGCTGCCGATGCTGACGGGCGCGCGGGCCTCGGTGCGAAAACGTTCGACCGCGCCGGGGTTGTTCGCGACCGACGGGTGGAGGAGCTTGAGCGCGCAGATCTCGCCCGTGTTGACGTGGCGCACGGCGTACACCGCGCCCATGCCGCCGCGCCCGATGAGCTTCTCGACGCGGTAACGGCCCTGGATCACGAGGCCGGACTGGAGATCCCCCTGCTGCGCGGAGGGATGATCCCCGCTCGACGTATCGGCGGGCGCGCCGGCAGCGGGGCGCGGCGAAGCAGCGGGCATACCGGCAGCGGGGCGCGGTTGCGGGCGCGCGGCGGGGGCATCCTCGACGGCGCTTGGAAACGGCACGGTCGAGACCGCGGACGGCACGGGCGCATCCGTGAACACGGGAGGCGGCGGCGCGGCGGGCGGCGGTTGTGCCGAAGCGGAAGGCCGCGGCATCGGGGCGGGCGGCCTCACGGGCGCCGGCACGGGGCGCGACGAGGCGCCGGACGCAGGGGGAGCCGCGCGAGGCGGCGCAGGCGGTTTCGGCGGCGGAGGACCAGACACAAAATCTCCGGACGATCGAAGCCGACAATCGTCGTTCGGGAGAGGCTATCGGCTTTCGACGGAGGGGGCAAGCGAGGTGCTCGCGCGTCGCCTCGCGGCGCTCTTTCCGATGCGCGGCTCTCGCGAGGGCCCTCCGAGTCCACTAGGATCCGCGCGCAAGATGAAGGTGACCCGGCTCGGACTGAAGAATTTCACGGTGTTCTCGGACGTGACGTTCGAGTTCGCCCCCGGGGTGAACGTCTTCATCGGCGAGAACGGGACCGGCAAGTCCCACGTCCTCAAGCTCATCTACGCGCTCACGGAGGCGACGCGCCGCTTCGCCACGCGCGGGACGCTGGAAGACGGGCTGGAACCGACGCTTCCCCATCTGGTCCAGGGCATGCTGATGGGCGTCTTCCAGCCGGACGCCTTGAGCAGCTTCCTCCAGGTCCCCGGCCACTCGACCCTCTCGCTGGAGTGGGAGCGCGCCCGGCTGGAGGTCACGCTGGAAGCCGGTCCGAAATCCACGGTGACGGCGACCGCCGAGGGTTCGATCGCCGAGGTGGGCCGGCCCCTCTTCATCCCGCCACGCGAGGTGCTCTCGATCTTCCCGGGGTTCGTCGAGGCTTGGCTCAACCGCGAGTCGGCGTTCGATCGGACGTACTTCGATCTCTGCGTCGCGCTTGGCCTCAAGCCGCTCCGCAAGGGAGGGCCGAAAGCGCTCCTCGACCCGATCGAGCACGAGCTCGGAGGCAAGGTCGTGATGCAGGAAGGACGATTCTACCTGGACTACGGGCTCCCCATGGAGATGCCCATGGTCGCCGAGGGGGATCGCAAGCTCGCGATGATCGCCTGGCTCCTCATGAACGGCTCGCTCTCCGAGAATGCCTACCTGCTCTGGGACGAGCCCGAGGCGAACCTCAACCCGAAGCGCGCCCGCCTGACCAGCGACACGGCCGCGGGCCTCGCCCACGCGGGCGCGCAGGTCTTCCTCGCGACGCACGATTATGCGCTCACCTCCGAACTCTCCCTGAAGGTCGACACCGGAGCGCTCGGGGCAGGCGAAGCCGCGTTCCACGCGCTCCGGCGCGTCGACGACGAGGGCCCCTCGGTCGTCGTGGATCGCGGAGAGAGGCTCGCCGAGCTTCCGCACAACGCGATCCTGGACGCACTAGCGTCGCTCCACGAGCGGGAGCAGGAGGCCCTCTTCACGGATGAGAAAGGGCCGCGGTGAAAATCATCGACGTCGAGCGCATCCGCTTCTGCTTCGGCGAGAGCTGGACGATGGTGGAGAAGTGGGACGACAGCCGCCTCTTCCGCGACGGCATCTGCAAGCTCAATGGCGAGGTACGCGACGAAGAGACCGGAGCCCCCGGCAAGCTCGGGACCAAGGCCGTGGACATCATCGGCGTACGTGACGGCGACCTCTACCTGATCGAGGTGAAGGACTTCCGAGGCCACGCCATCGAAACGAAGAAGCGGCAGCCCAGTGAGCTCCCCCTGACGATCGGCTGCAAGGTTCGCGACACCATCGCCGGCTTGATCGGGGCGAGCAGGCAGAACCGGGCCCCATGGGTCGAGACCTGCGCGAAGCTCCTTGTGGACGGCCAGCGTCGCATCTTCGTGGTCGCGTGGATCGAGGACGCGGACCTTCGCAAAGAAGAACCCATCAAGAAGCGCACGACCTGGCAGATGGAGCGGGCGCATCGGCTCAAGCAACGCCTCTCCTGGCTCACACACAAGGTCATCGTCGCGAGCCCGCTCGACAAGGCGTCTCAGGTCGACGTGAGCGCGCAAAACCTCCCAGGCGTCGGCCGCGCCTAGCCCTACCCAGCCTCTTCGCTCCCGAGCGGCTCCTCCCCGATGGAAATCCCGTTCGCCTGCAAGACCTCGGCGGCGTGGTCGATCGTGAGGATCATCGCGCGGGCATGGAGCGCGCGTTGCTCCTCGGCGGTCATGTCCCCGGGCCGGCCCGAGGTCGCGTGCTGGAGCAGGATCGCGGCCGTGACGCTCACGTTCAGGCTCTCGACGAAGCCCCGCATGGGCACGCGGACGCTCCTCCGGCAGGCGGCGACGAGCTCCTCGTGGATGCCATCCCGTTCGTTGCCGAGCACCAGGCAAAGCCGCGGGATCTCGCGAAGATCCTCGGGCGCGAGCTCTCCCTCGGGGTGGGTGGCGACGAGCTCGTGTCCGGAGGCGGCGAGGGCCTCGAGCGAGTCGGCGCTCGTCGGATACGTCCGCACGTGGACCCACTGCTCGGAGCCCTTCGCGACCTGGCGCACGGCGAGAAACGAGATCCCGCCCCGCTCGACGACGTGGAGCTTGTGGACGCCAAACGCATCACACGACCGCAGGACGGCGGCGCCGTTGTGCGGGTCGTAGGGCGCATCCATGAGCACGGTGACAGCGCCGAGGCGGGAGGAGAAGACCGCATCGAAGCGGGCCTTGCGCTCGGGCGTGAGGAAGGGCTCGAGCGCGCGTACGATCGCGGCGTGATCGAGGCCGGCGAGCCGAGCGAGGAGGCGCTTCTGCGCGAGCTCGACCTGGATGGCATGGGGAGTCCTGCGGCGCATCGCGGGGCGGGGATAGCACGGTGGGGGCGGAAGCGGAAACGGAGGCGGGAGGCGGGGCTACCCAAGCGCGTCGGGATCTGGGACGCTCGGCGCATGTGGCGCCGCGTCGAGCTCCGGAACTACCGCAGCATCGAGCACGTGAAGGTCGACCTCGCCCCGTTCACGCTGCTCGTCGGGCCGAACGGAAGCGGGAAGTCGAACTTCGCCGATGCGCTGGTGTTTGTGCGGGATGTGGCGACGGACGCGGAGACGGCGGTAGAGCGGCGGGGCGGGATTGCGGACATCCGGCGCTGGCGGCCAACGAAGCCGGCCGATGTCGCCATCGATGTGCGAGCAGCACCATCGCAGGCAGCACTTGAGCTCAGTTACCTGAGACATCAGTTCACCATCCACAGCGGCCGAGAGGGGAAGTGGTCGTTTCGTCGTGAGCACGTCGAAGCGAAGGGCGCTCCTGAAACGCAATTCAGCCTCAAGCGTGATCAGAACAAACTCACTGTTGACCCTTCTTCGCCCAAGGATATCGCGAACATCAGTTCGCGATCACGCGCTGTCGTGCTCAGCGAGAAAGCGAGCGCCATGGTGCTAGCGCGGCAGTTGACCGTTTTTTCTGGAAGCGGTGCTCTGCGCAAGGTGCGCAGGGTTCACTTGAATCCGGAAGCGATGCGGCAACCACAACCTGCCACGGAAAACACGCGCCTCGACGAGACGGGCAAGAATATCGCCCCCGCCTATGGAAGCTTGAAGCCGAGCGCGAAGGAGGAGGTGGTCGCTGCGATGCGAAAAATCGTGCCGGGCCTGTCGACCATCGACGTGGAGCCGCTCGATCGCTTCCTGCTCCTCAAGTTCGTGCAGCATCAGCGCGGAGACGAGCGCGCGACGTTCTCTGCATCCGCCATGTCCGAAGGCGCTCTGCGCGCGCTGGGTATCCTCGTCGCGGCACAGCAAATCACGGCGGACGAGCTCCTCATCATCGAAGAGCCTGAAATCGCCATCCACGTCGGCGCCGCACAACTCCTCTTCGACGTCCTCAAGCGCGCCTCGCGCCGCGGCGCCGTCCTCGTCACGACCCACAGCGCCGACCTCCTCGACGCGGCCAAGGACGAAGAGATCCTCGTCTGCGCCTACCGCGACGGCGTCACGAAGATTGGCCCTCTCGCCTCCGAGCAACGCGCCGTCGTGAAGGACGGCCTCTTCTCCGTCTCCGAGCTCATGCGCTCCGAACCCTTGCGCATCGAGGGCGAACCGATCCCCACGGTCGAACCGTGAAGCGCCTCGTCTGCATCGTCGAAGGCAAAGGCGAGGTGCAGGCCATGCCCAACCTCTGCTTTTCCGTCTTCCGTTACCTCGGCGTTGAGGATTGGCGCGTCGACGAGCAGCCGATCAGGCAGCCGCGCAGCCAGCTCGTGAACGAACGCGTCCCGAGTCCTCGTCGTCCCTGTCACAAGGACGGTATCACGCGCGCCGTCGCTCTCGCCCGCGCACGCCGCGCCAGCGCCGCGCTGATCCTCTGTGACGCCGATGATGACTGCCCGGCCACCTGGGGCCCGGACGCGCGGAGCGCCATCCAACCCATCCTCGACGGAGCAGCGGTCATGGCCTCGCGTGAGTACGAGACTTGGCTCCTCCACAGTTTCTCGAACGAAGAGCGCAAAACCGCCAAGGTCACGGATGCAGACCTACGCAAGCGCGACGCGAAGGGACAGCTCGCCCGCCTCGTGCCCGGCTACCTGCCCACCACCCACCAGGTCGACATCACCCGTCGCATCGATGTCGCCCGTGTCCGGATCTACTCGGACAGCTTCGACAAGCTCGTACGCGACCTCGCGCGGCTGTGTGGCGTGAACCCGCCTCCACGATGACCCGCCCTTCGCCAAGGTCCCGACCTCTGCAAAACCTCACGGCCGATCCTTCGCCAAGGTCCCGACCTCTGCGAACCCTCGCGGCCGAGCCTCCGTCGAGCTTCCCGCCGCCCCGCAGCCCTCAGCGCCGCCCAGCCATCGCGAACGCGATCCCGCTCTGAACCGTGCTCCGCGTGACCACGCCGCCCAGATCGGCACGGATGTCGACCAGCGCCTGCGCCACGTCGCGGCGGATGCCGGTGAACACCACCTGGGCCCCCACGAGCTGCACCGCACGCGCCACGCGGACAAGCGCGTCCGCCACCTGCGCGTCCACCTAGGCGATGCCCGTCAGGTCGAGGATCATCGTCCGCGCATTCCGCTCCGTGACGCCTCGGAGCAGCACGTCCATCACCTGCTGCACCCGCTCTCCGTCGAGCAGGCCGATGAGCGGCATCACCATCACCTCGTCGGTGACCGGGATGAGGGGCGTCGACAGCGCGGCCAGCGCCTCCGCCTGCGCGTCGATCAATGCTTGCCGGCGCACCCCCTCGGCGACCGCCTGCTCGGCCCGCTTTCGATCGGTGATGTCGCGCGCCACGATAATCACGGCATCGTCCGACATGGGCGAGATGTGGGCGCTGAAGAACACGTCGCTGCCCTCGATCGGCAGGCTGTACTCCATCGTCACGAACGACTTCGTGTCGAGAGACGTGCGAATGCGCGCGAGGAACGCATTTGCCATCTCCTCCGGCATGACGTCGTCGAGGCGCTTGCCGAGCAGCTCGTCGCTCGGCTTGTAGAGGAGCTCCGGCCGCGTGGGCATGATCCGCCGGTAGCGCCCCTCCGTATCGAGTACGAGCACCACGTCCATCATGGCCCCGAACATGGCCCGGAGCTCTGCCTCCGCAGCACGCGCGGCCGCGAGCTCGGCTTCGACCACCACGAGCCGCGCTCGTAAGGCCTCGGCCTCCCTCGGGACGTCCACGTCTCCCGTTCCGCCCTCGCCCCACCCCATACTTTCATCTTCTCCCGATGTCGGGAAAATGTCTAGAAGGCCCGATTTAAGAAAAGCAGGGAAACGTCGAGGACGAATACCTCGCGGTCGCCCTATCCGAGCGACCGCAGCGCCGCCACCACCCCACCGAGCGACGCCCGGTCATCCTGGTCGAGCGCGCGTGGTCGGGCCTCGTGCTGCGCCGAGGGAAGGCCCAGCCGTGCCGGTCCGGTGGCGCTTGCATCCGCGCGTGCGGGCCCCCTCGAACGCGCGAGCCTGGCGCTTGGCGCTCAAAGAGACGCGCGCGCGTGCGTCGCGCTCGCAGACGGCCGCCGCGCTCATGAAGCAGGGGCGCCAGCGTCTTCGCTGCGGTCGAACTTTGCAAACCGCGCGAACAGCGGCGGAACCACGAGCAAGTTGAGCAGCGTGGAGCTCACGAGCCCGCCCAGGATCACCGCCGACATGGGTGCCTGAATCTCATTTCCCGGCGCACCAGCCGCAAGCACGATCGGGATCAACGCCAAGGCCGCCGTGAGGGCTGTCATGAGAATGGGGACGAGCCGGTCGACGCTCCCTTGGATCACGGCCTCGCGCAGCGGGAGCTTCTCGACGCCGAGCAGATGTCGATAATGCGTCACCATCATAATTCCGTTGCGCGTCGCGATGCCGAAGAGCGTGATGAACCCGACCAGCGACGCAATGCTGAGCACGCCGTCCCCCATCCAGACCGCGATGGCCCCCCCGACGAGCGCGAGGGGCAGGTTGAACATCACGAGCACCGCGTCGCGGACGGAGCGGAACGCGATGAAGAGCAGCGCGGCCATTCCGACGATGGCGAGGACCGAGAGGCCCAGGATGCTTCTGCTCGCCGATGCCTCGCTCTCGAATTCGCCCCCGAGCTCGACGTGGTAGCCCGAAGGCAGCGGGACGTCGCGGTGGACTGCGTCGAGGACGTCACGGGCCGCGCCGCGCAAATCGCGCCCGGCCACATTCGCGATCACCACGATGCGTCGCTGGACGTTCTCGCGATTGATGAGGTTCGGCCCCATCGTCTTTTCGATCCGCGCCACGCTTCCAAGCTCGGCGAACCGGCTCCCGGAGGCGTCGAGCGGCGTCGCAGCGAGCAGCCCGAGATCGGTTCGGTACACATCCGGGAGCTTCGCGACCACGTCGTAGACACGCTCGCGGTCCCAAAACGAAGCCACCTCGCGGCCCACGAAAGCCATCTGCACGAAACGCGCGAGCTCCCCGGGCGTCTTGCCGAACGCAGCGAGCTCGGTGGGCTTGGGTAGGACGGCGAGCTGCGGGATCTCGGTCTGCTGCTCGAGGCCCTCGTCTTGTGTCAACCATTGCATGGTGCATTACGCCCACGGCAATTTACCTTTC
>JANMGF010000211.1:0-4764 GCA_031374535.1 Polyangium sp. (in: bacteria) | reverse complement strand
AAAATGGCATTAATGGTAAAGGTTCTGACAAAAGTTTTTTTCTGTCCGCCCAAGCCTGTCCAGCGCGTCGATGCCCTCGTCCCGCATCCGCTCGAAGAGCGGCAGGCGCTGATACTCGCGTTTCTTTTCGAAGATATGCTTCAAGACAGTCTTCATTCGACCGCTCCTTCACGCACCATCGCGCGTACCCGAACATACACGAAATTCGCGCTTGATGGAAATCATGACCTCGCGGAGTCGCCGTCGCCCGGCCGCTTTGCGTGAGCGGCTGCCTTCTGCCATAAATGGACCGGATCCCCGTGAAAATCCGCGAGAGACAGACCCCATCCGCACTGCTTTCCGCCCTCGCGGCGCTCGTCGGCTGCACCTCGGGCGGAGCCGGCTCCTCCGCGAGCGGGCCGGACGGCGGGCCGGCCGTCGTGCTCTCGCCGAAGGGCAAGGTGCTCGAAGCAGCCGAGAACCAAGCCGACCCGGACGCAGGCGGCGCGAAAGCCGAGGCCGCCAAGAGCGAACGCGTGGACATCCCAGCCGGCTCTCTCGCCGCCGGCTCGACCCCAGGCGACAAGGGGCGCGATCCCGTGCTCGAACCGGCCGAGCTCGAGGTCAAGCTCGGCGCATACGCGATCGATCGGTATCTTTACCCGAACGATCCGCAAAAACCTCCGCTCACGGGGGTCTCACGCGCGCGAGCGACCGAGCTTTGCGAGCAAGCAGGCGGGAGGCTCTGCACCGAGCTCGAATGGGAGCGCGCGTGCAAGGGCCCCGAGGTTACGGCATACGCGGGCAGCGCCTCGTGGGATCCGAAATGCGGAAAAGAGCCGGCCTCGTGCGCGTCGGGCTTCGGCGTGCTCGGCATGGGCGCGGCGTTTCGAGAATGGACGGCGAGCGAGGTCTTGCCAATCGAGGACATGCAGCCCCGCGCGGCGGCGGTGCGGGGAGCGCGGGGGAGCGCCGTCGGGCCGGACCATCGATGCGCCCATCGAACCGCGATCGACCCGGGCGCGAGCGCGGACGACCTCGGCTTTCGTTGCTGTCGCGGCGCGCCGAACGCGGCGACGATTCCTTCGCCGCAATGGGAGCAGACCTACCGGCGCGTGGAGCTCGCCCCGAAAGAGCTCGCGGAGATGCTGGTCTCCGTGCCCGCGCTTTCGTCGCTCGACCGGGAGATCACCTATTTCAAGGAGCCGGACGACGTGAACGTGGTGCTCGCGCGGGGTGACGCGGGCGCGGCGCCGCCGAACACGGTGCTCACGACGTCGCCCTTGCTGTGGAACCCGGTGCCCGGCGAGGCCATCGTGGTCCTCGCCGGCCGCGCAGGCAAAGATACGTTTGTCGTGGCATTCTACAGGCTGCCGGGCGATCGATATCGTATCGCGTCGACGCTCGTCCTGAAGGACGAAAAAGGACCGATCGCCCTCGGCTTCAATGGATACGTACGAAAACGTTTGTCCTGGGCCACGTGCTGGGATTGTCGCGGCGAATCCGGGAACGTCACCTACCGCGACGACGGCCGGATCGTGATCACCCAGAAGTGACGCGTCAGGGCGACGCGAGGTAGTCGTGGTAATGGTGGAAATATTTCACGAGCCGCTCGGCCGCGTCGGCGAACTCCGCGAAATCGAGCGATTCGGTCGGTAGCTCGGCGCAGAGCACCACCTCGCCCTGGTTCCCCTGGGCGAACTTCGCGATACGCATGTCGCGGTTCAGGAGCAGGAGCCTGCGCGGCAGCTCGGGCGAGAGCTGGATGCGCGAGGAGAGCACCGGCAAGAGCGAGAGCATCAGCCAGTGCTCGCTGCACTGGATGAAGTACGGGGGTAACGACTCGTTGCCGGGCCGGCGGGGAACCACGCGCAGCGTCTTCGGACCCTCGTCCTTGACCTCGTAATCGAGCCTCTCGAGCCAACCGCGGACCGTCTCGACGTCCATCGCGGCGCAGCCTAGCGTTCTTCCAGGCAAGAGGCGACTAGACAGAGCCGAGCCCGACCATCGTCCTCACGCTCGACGTCGAACCGGCCGCCGAGGAGCGTCGCCGCGATACGAACGCAGTACAGCGTGAGACCCCGGCCGTACGTCGCCTGGATGTACCGCCGCCGGAGCGAAGGCGTGGCACCCGGAGGCGGGAGGTCGGTCGAGATCTGCGACCGCGGCGCGTAACGAATCTCGACCCGCGCCTCGTCCCCCGACCGCGCGGACGTGACGGTGACCCTCGACTTCGACGCGGCACGCTCGATCCCGAAGGCGATGAGGTTGTCGATCGCCCGCGCGCAGAGCTCCCGATCACACCGGACGAGCACCTCGCCGGGCCGGATCGACGGGTCCAGAACGATCGTGATCTCCGCGGCCGCCGCCTGCTTTTCGAGCCGCTCGATCGCCTCTCGCCCGAGCACGACGAGATCACACGCCGAGACCCTCCCCGATTGCCCGCCCCGCCGCGCGATGAGGTCGACGTTGCTCGCGAGGCGCCGGAGCACGTCGCAGAGCATCTGCGCATCGGAGAGCGCCTCGGCCGCCTCCGTCCCAGGCTCGGGCGAGAGCGTGCTTTCGAGGAAACTCAGGTTCGTGACCAGCGCGGCGATGGGGTTGTTGAGGTCGTGGGCCATCACGGCCATCAACTCCTCCACCGTCGCTTCACCCGCGTGGTCGGTCACAGTCCGCCAGGATACTGCATCCACGCCCGCCGAGCACCTGGAAGAACCCGCACACGTTCACAAACTCAACACGCTTGTTTCCCCGCGCTCGGCGATGCGGGCCGAGAGCAAGGTGAGCAGGCTCTTTCGGCGTTCGTCGAGATCGACCAGGGTGCGGGGCGGGACGAGCCACGTCTCGAAGGCGCCGGCCGCGAGCAAGTCACGCGCGCGGCTGCGATCGAGGGCGGTGAGGGCATCCTCGAGGCCACGCGGGAAACGCACGACGGGGCGGAGGCGGGCGAGCAGGACGTCGAGCGCACGCGGATCGACCTTCGGCGGAAAGGCGGCGGCGTTGTCGGTGAGGTGAATCGACCCGGCGACGTCGTCGAAGTGAACGGCGCGGCGGAGCACGTGGCCGGCGAGGTAATCGAGGACGAGGGTCTCCACGTAGTCGGCGAGGAGCGAGGAATTCTCGCCGGGGAGCGGATCGGGCGAGGCTGCCCAGCGGGCCCATGTTTTGGCCTCGAGCGAGTGGTCGATCGTCACGTCGTGGCCCGGCGGGACGACCCAGGCGTCCTTCGTGTCGCCGCGCCCGGGGGCGATCATCAGGGCATCGACGGTGCCGTCGTTCTGCACGGCCGCGTGGATCGCGATCCAGTCGCGGAGATCGTGTTGTCCGGCGAAGAGAGTCCCGAGCTCGCCCGTGCCGATCCGGCGATGGACGACAGCCGGAACCACCCGCGCGCCGAGCGCCCGCGCGAGACGCTCGAACGCGAGGCTCCGCCGGTAAACGACGGGGCTCTCGGCGAGCGAAAGCTGAAGGATCGCGGGCACCGGGCCGGATGCGTTTTTCCGATCGAGCGTGACGCGAAACATCCCGGGCCGTTGCCAGCCGACGAGGGCGACCGAGGTGATCGGGGCACGCAAAAGCTCGCGACGCACGGGATCGGACGCGATGTCGAGCTCTCTCGAGGCCGCACGCGGAGGCGGGATCGGGGGCGTCGTCGTGACGGCCGAAGGCGCAGGCGTTTCGATGGTTTCCGCCGACGGTTCACGCGAGCAGGCCGCGAGGAGCGCCGCCGCGGCGACCCGCGAGAGCGCGCCGCCCGGACGATTCATACGAGCACGCGCTCGCGCAAGAACCGCTGGATCCGCTCGCGTACGAGATCGGGGCGCTCGATCGGGACCGCGTGGCTGCCGCCGGTCACCATGAGCAGCTCGCCCTGCGGGAGCGCGGCGGCCATCTCCTCGGCATAGCGGGGCGGCGTGAAGGTATCGCGATCGCCGCCGATGACGAGCACAGGCACGTTCACCCGCGGCAAAAGGTCCACGGCCGAATGATCGCCGGCGGACCGGAGCATGCGCAGGAACATGGGCACGTCGATGTCGACCATGTGCTTGAGGTACGGCATCACGTCCTCGGGCCGGATCGATCGATCCACCTCGCCCGTGAGCATCGCCAGGCGCAGGGCCATCTCGGCCGGCACGCGTCCCCATAACGCACGCACGATCTCCGGGTGGGCGTCGACGCGCTCGATGAGCTTCGGGAGCATCTGCGCGAGCACGTCGGTGCCCTTGAACGTGTGGGTGATCCGGCCCGGCGCGCCGCAGATGAGCACGAGGCCGCGCACCTTCTCGGGCCGGAGCCGGTAGCCCTCGAGCGAGACCTGGCAGCCCATCGAATGGCCGACGAGCACCACCTCGGGGTCCCCCACGGCGCGCCGCACGGTATCGAGATCTCGCGCGAGATCCGAAAGCTCGATGCGCTTCGGGTCCGCGGGCAGGCCGCTACGGCCGTGTCCGCGGTAGTTCCAGTGGGCGACGTCGCAGACCGAGGCGAGGTCGTCCCACAGGTACTTCCAGATGAAACCGTCGCACGCGATCCCGTCGGTCAGAACAACGGTCGTCGCCGAGGGGCCTCGCCTTCGCCGTACGAAGAGGCGCGTCGTGTCGGACGCAATCGCGAACGAGGCCGTCTGAGGGGTGTTCCCGCTCGAGGGAGGGGGAAAACTGCTCGTCGTCAATCGCCCAGATCCTCTTCGCCTTACCGACCTCGTTCACGCTCGGCAGCTTTTTGATCTCCAGCCTGGCGAGCTTCCAAGCACGCTGGACCACCCACGACAAGGACCGGTCGAGC
>JANMGF010000198.1:0-3648 GCA_031374535.1 Polyangium sp. (in: bacteria) | reverse complement strand
ACGCCGCCCGCGCTGAAGGCCGATACCTCGGTGGAGATCGCCCTCAAGTTCGCCCGCGAGGCGTCGCCGGCCGAGGCGCCGCGGGTCGTCGTGAACAACCATTTCGATACCGATGGCGTGCTCGCCGTCTGGGCGCTGCTTTGCCCCGAGGAGGCCGCGGCCCACGCGGGGCTCCTCGTCGCGGCGGCCGAGGCGGGCGATTTCGACGAATGGCCGGCCGACGAACGGGGGCTCTGGCTGAATGCAGCGATCAAGCGCCTGGTCGCGCTGAAGCCGGAGGCGAGCGCGTACCCGACGATCCTCGCCGCGCTCCCCACGCTCGTGCGGACGATCGAGGCGCGCGAGGATCTCTGGGGCAAATCGTTCGCCGCGCTGACCTTGGCCGAGCAGCGCGCGAAGGCGGGGGACGTGCGTACGTACGCCGTGGGCCCGCTCGTCGTGTTCCACCATGGACCGGGCGCGCAGGAAGCGCCGGGCCCGGTGCTCGCGCGGCTCGGGGCGACGGGCGAGGGCGTGCGCCGGCTCTTGCTCGCATTCGAGGAGCGGGATGGATCGTTTCGTTATCGGTACGAGCGTCCCCGCTGGGCCTGGGCCGACACGGTCGTGCGGCCCAGGGTCCACGCGCCGAGCCGCAATACCCTCGCCGTCGGGCTCGGGCCGGAATGGGCGCTCAAGGGCAGCGAGCTCGGCATGACGGGGCTCGTCCGCACGACGTCGCCCGTCCGCGAGACGCCACGCGAGATCGCCGAGCATTTGCTCGCGCGCGAGCGGTTCGAGGCTTGATCAGCGGGTCTCTTGGCCGACGAGCTCCGTGACGGACGGGATCCCCTCGGCCCGGAGACGTTTCCCGAGCCCCTCGTGGATCCGCTTGGCGAACGCGGGTCCCTCGTAGATGAAAGCCGTGTAGGCCTGCACGAGCGTCGCCCCCGCCGCGATACGCTCCCACGCGTCCTCCGCGTTCTCCACCCCGCCTGCCGCCACGAGGACGAGGGAATCCCCGACGCGGGCGCGGAGCCTACGCAGCACCGCGAGCGCGCGCGCCTTCACCGGTTTGCCGGAGAGCCCGCCCGCCCCGATCGCCCGGACCTCGGCCGGATCCGTCAAAAGGCCGTCCCGACGGATCGTGGTGTTCGTGGCGATGATCCCGTCGAGGCCAAGCTCGCGCGCGAGATCCCCGACCGCGTCGATGTCCTCGTCCGCCAGATCCGGCGCGATCTTCACGAGCAGCGGCACGCGGCGCCCGGGCGAGGCGCGATCGAGCGCGCGGCGAACCTCGGTGAGCAAGGGGCGGAGTTTTTCGGTGGACTGGAGATCCCGGAGGCCCGGCGTATTCGGCGAGCTCACGTTGACCACCAGGTAATCGGCGTGCGCGGCGAGGCGCTCGGCGCTCGCGACGTAATCGGCGATCGCCTCGGATTCGGCCACGACCTTGGTCTTGCCGATGTTCACGCCCACGAGCACGCCTCCCGGGCGCCTCTTCGCGAGCCGCTCGGCCGCCGCGCGCGAGCCCTCGTTGTTGAAGCCCATGCGGTTGACGAGCGCGCGATCGCTGCCGAGCCGGAAGAGCCGCGGCTTCGGGTTGCCGGCCTGGGCCTCGCCCGTGACGGTGCCGATCTCCACGAACCCGAACCCCAGGGCGCCGAGCTCTTCAAAACCCCGCGCATCCTTGTCGAACCCCGCGGCGAGGCCGAGGGGCCCCGGGAAATCCAGGCCAAAGGCCCGGACGGCGAGGACCGGATCCCGTGGGCCGAGGAGCCGCCTGGCGAGACCTCGTGCGCCTGGAAGGGCCATGAGGAAACGCAAGAGGCCGAAGCCGAGGTGATGCGCGGTCTCGGCGGACAGGCGGCGGAGGAGCAGGCGGAAGAGCAGGCGGTACATCGACGGGGCACGGGATACGATGCGGGGGGCGTGCGTCAAGGCGTGACACGTCTCCCCTGGGTTTTCCGCTCTTCCAGGTTCACGACGAGAGCCGCGTGCGGCGGGCCGAAGCCTCGCGCATGCGCCCGGGCTCCCGCACGCGCCGGCCGCGGAAGAGCAGGTTGTGGGGGGTCACGGTGGGCGGGACGAGGGGCGTCACCGTGACCTCGTACCCCCTCGCCTCGAGCCTCAAGGTGCGCTCGGCGTCGACGAGGGACGTGATGAACCGCCGCCGCACCTCGGCCTGCCGCGGGATCCCGAGCGCGTCGGCCTTGGCCTCGGCCGCCGCGGCGAACGGGACGCTTGCCGCATAACAGCAAGGGACGAGGTAGATCCATTTCGCGCCGGCGTCGCTCGCCGCGTCGAGGACGGCATCGGACGCGGGGCCGCAAGCATGCAACGCGACCACGACCTCGGGCGCCTCGGGCCACGACGAACCATCCGCGACGTCGCCCGCGACGAGCCGAAGCTCGATCGCCTCCCCGAGCCGCATGGCCGCCGCCTCGCAGGCCGCGATCCGCGTTGTTTCGCGTTCGATCACGTGAATCCGGGAGAAGCCGAGGAGCCGGGCCGCCAGGAGTCCCACGTAGGCTTTCCCTGCGGCCGCATCCACCAGGAGGCCATTTTTGCGGTGCCGATCGATTTCGCGGAGGAGCGCGGCCACTTCGACGGACTTCTTGCGGTCTTCGCGTCGCAGCGTGGTGCCGGGGGCGACAATGAAGAGCTCGTGGAGGGCTCGCTCGACGGCCTCGGGCGTGATCACCGCGTCAATCTACCGCCGATGCGGCGCGTCGTATAGCGCCTCGCGCGGACCTCGATCCTGGGCTCCGTTTTCGCGCGCGGCGTGGTAGCCTCACCCCGCTTTCCCACTCTGGAGATCCGCTTCTTCATGTCGGACCAAGATACCTCGTCGGGGCGAACCACCTTCGCAGCGCTCTCCTCGGCCGTTCGTTTCGTCGTTGGGTTCACCCTGGTCGCCGTGGCGTCGACCGTGACCTTCGCCCTCGCGCTGCTCCTGCTCCCGTCCCGGGTCTACCGTATCAAGCTCTGCAATTATTACGGCAAGATCGTGGGTTACTCGATCGTGCGGATCGCCGGCGTGACGCCCGTGGTGCGTGACGCCGCGCGGATCGGGGCGAACCACCCGGCCATTTATATCGCCAATCACACCTCGACGCTCGACGCATTCCTGTCGATCTGGCTCTGCCCAGTGGGCGGATGTGGCGTGATGAAGAAGGAGGTCACGCGGATCCCGTTCTTCGGCCAGCTGTACCTGCTCTCGGGGCACCTCCGGCTCGACCGGACGAACAAGGGATCGGCGATCGCGGCGCTCGCGGGGATCACGGAGGTCGTGAAAAAACACGGGCTCTCGATCTGGATCATGCCGGAGGGCACGCGGAGCCGCGACGGACGGTTGCGCCCGTTCAAGCTCGGCTTCGTGCACCTGGCGATCGCGACGGGATTGCCCGTGGTGCCGGTGGTCCTGCACGGCGTGCACAAGAACTGGGTAAAAAACACGCTGTACGTGCAGCCAACGACGGTGGACATCGAGGTGCTCGAGCCGATCCGTACCCGCGAATGGACCGCAGAGACAGCGCGTGATCACGCCGCGGAGGTGCATCGGGTGTTCGTGGAGAGGTTGCGGGAGGATCAGAAGCCGCTGGAAGGGTCGCCGTCGGTGGTGGAGAAGGAAAGGGTGGGGGAGGCGGCTTGAAGCCAAGCCTCGCTCGC
>JANMGF010000180.1:0-3112 GCA_031374535.1 Polyangium sp. (in: bacteria) | reverse complement strand
CCCCCTTCTACGTTTTCGACGCGAATGCGCCCGAGACCACCCTATGGCTCTTGCCTATCCCCTACAACAAGATGAAATGCCCGCCACCTCCGCCGCCGCGGCCCGTGGCGTCGAAGATAGCGGGCACGGTGCGCAAGGCGGAGGCGAGGAAGAAGGACGCGGCGCCAGAGGAGACCAAGAAGGCCGTCGCGGCGAAGGCGCGGCCACAGCCGATGCAAAGGCCGCCGGAGCCGGACGAGGCGCATCGGACGCGGACGAGGGTCGTGGTGCGGCAGGTGCGGGAGGCGGAGGCGACGACCGTCACGACGACGACCGCAGCGCGGCGCGAGGTGAGGTGCCCCGAACCCGGGCAGGTCCGGCGGGGGAGGAGCACGGGGCAGGTATGTCGACCCGCGAGGAGTGTCCCGCCGCGATCGGCGGGGCGCGACCCGCGCATCGCGACGGGCGAGGAGGAGGAGGAGGAGGACGAACCCGCGCCCGCCCCGCTGCCGCAGCGAGCGGAGGGGCCGCTCGAGGATTGGAACGCGCGGGATCCGGAGGTGACGGGCCTCTCCGCGGAGCGGGCGATGGAGTGTCTTGCCAACCTGTGTCATGCGCGGCACCCTAACTTTGCTCCGAAAGGGAAAGGCGGGAGCGGGAAGGCGGCGGGGCCGCGGAAGGGGCAGGCGTGGTCGGACGGGGGGAATGCGTCGCCTTCGGGGACCGGCAATGGCACGACGGTCAAGACGAGGACGAAGCCCGTCCGCGCGAAACCAAACAGCGAGGCGGCGGGGCAGGCGGGCAACGGGAGCGCGGCGGACACGCCACCGCAGGCCAAACCGAAGCGGGGAGGCGATACGCCGGCGGCGGCGCGAGGGCGGGAGGCACATGAGGAGTTCAAGAAGAAGGTCAAGGAGAAAGTGGGGGAGGGGTGGAAAGCCAACCCGCGTATCAAGAAGGATGGCAAGGAATTGAGGCCCGACGCGCTCACGCCCAATAAGAACCCGATCGAGCTGAAGCCGAACACGCCGACGGGCAGAGAAGCGGGCAAGCGCCAGATCAAGAAATACGAAGAAGCTTTTCGCAAGAAGGGACGGGTGATCTACTATGAACCCTAAGCGAGTCCTACGGGACCGAATGAGCCATATCTTCAAGACCTGGGTTACGCCCACGCTCCACGCGGCGGAGTTCAAGAAACGAGGGATCGTGTACGTGCGGGACCTGGGGAGCGTTCAGCACCTCTTCCAGCACGAGAGTGACCACCTCAACACGGCCGACAAGTTTGAATTCACCACGAATTGTGGGATTTACGTGCCGGGGGTCAAAGCTCTCTACTGGGGTCCAGGCAGCGTCGAACCCAAGGCGCCCGACGCAGCGAACGGGCTCCTGAACGTGAGGCCCGGAGAGCTGACACCGACGGGCGACTCGTGGTATGAGCTCAGGTCCTCCGATGGTCCCGAGAAGGACAACGAAGTAGGGCAGGAGCTGCGGAGGCTTGTGGAAGTCGCGGCCCTGCCCTTCTTCGAGCGGTTCCGGGACGAACGCGTGGTCGCGGAGTTCCTCTCGCAGCCCCGCAGGAAGGAAGACCGACACATCATGCCCTTCGACGATACGTTCGAGCTCTTCTTTGCCGCGATCCTCTGGAAGCGGCTCGGGTGCAAAGACAAGTGTCGCGAATGCATCGAGCGGGAGAAGTCGAAGACGAAGAAGCGTTACGGCGCCGAGGCCGACGAGAGGTTCTTCGCGCGGTTCTCTTGTGATGACGAATGACGCGTCCACGCGGCGGGATACCCTCCCCCGTTCGTCCCGGAAGCGAAAAAGTTTGTCACGGGCTTGACGGCTGGGTTTGTCTGCGGTAGTAACTCTCCCCGGAGGGCCGACGTGGGTCCGTTCCTCAACCCAAGGACGCACCGATTCCCCCGCGTCGGCCCTCCACCTTTCTCGACGGAACAGCGTCGGCACCGTGAGACGCTGGTTTGTCTTCGGTATTGCGCGACGAGCTGGGAGCGCGGTAGCATCGCACCATGCGCAAGGCACTCGGCATCGCACTCGTGATCACGGCAGGCTGGGGAGCGGCGGGTCTCGTCGCGTGCACCACGGACTGGTGGGGCGACGGGGCGGTCCCGGGGAGCAACTGCCCGATCGACGCTACACAGGAGTGCTGCCCCTGCTCATTGCCGGAGGATTGCCCCCAAGGCGAGCCGCCGATCCCTCCCTATTGCGACGGGGGATTGGACACCCGCACCGATGCGGGGAAGGGCGCGCCGCTCCTGCACTGTTCCGGCCAGTGCGTTCCACAGGCTCCGCCGTCGTGGCTCGGTCCCGAATTGCTCTACGAAGGCAGCGCCGTCTTCGCGCCCGCTTGCCCGAGCGACGCGCCGCTCATCTCGTTCGAGGGCGTGAGTGGGCCTGAAGCGCTCCCTCGTACCTGTTCCGGCTGTGTCTGCGATCCACCCATCGGCGCATGCGACTTGGCCAAGACATGGACCGTGAGTTCGGTGCCCTGTTCAGATCCCAGTGGCGGTGTCAAGACCAACTTCGACCCGCCGATGGAATGGGACGGTGCATGCACCGCGGGGGACATCATTCAGCCGGGCAAGCTCTGCGGCGGCAAGCCATGCGTCGCTTCCATCACGATCTTGCCTCCCATCGTCGAAGAGAGTCCTTGCCAACCGCGCAGCCTCGACCCTTGGCCCTCTGTCCCGAAGCTGCACGACCCGATCCCCATGCCGGACGACACCCTGGGGCGCGCCTGTACGGCACCCGAGCCCTGGCCTCTATGTGAGGAGAAGGAGGAGGAAGGCAAGGCGTGCCTCCCCCAGGCCGGCCCCGGGTTCGCGGTCTGCGTTCACAAGGAAGGGGACGAATCATGTCCGGAGGGCTTCCCGGTTCGCTCCTTCTTGTACGGCGAGGTGGATGATCAGGGGAGCTGCCCGCCTTGCGGTTGTGAACCTCCCAGCGGTGGGGAGTGCATCCTTCGGGCGATCCTCGCGAGCGACCCCGCGTGCACCGTGATGCCGACCGACATCTACGTGACGACCGGGATGCCGTTCGGTTGCCAGGACCTGCCCGTCGGCATGGGTCTCGGCAGCAAGTCCGCGGAGATTTACAGCTACGAGCGCGGCTCGTGCAA
>JANMGF010000660.1:0-1865 GCA_031374535.1 Polyangium sp. (in: bacteria) | reverse complement strand
CGGACAGACGCGCGAGGACTGCAGCGGCCAGGCCCTCCTCTGCACGGGCAACCACGTCGCGAGCAAACGCCTGGGCGACATGTCGAACCAGCTCGGCACCGACGTCGCGGTCGACGCCCAGGGCAACGTCTACACGGTCGGCAGCTTCGAGGGCACGCTCGACTTCGGCGGCGCCATCGGGATGCTCACGAGCGCCGGCGGCTTTGACGTCCTCGTCGCGAAGTACGACCCCATGGGCAACGCCATCTGGGCGAAGCGGTACGGCAACGCCTCGAACCAGGTTGGCAACGCGATCGCCGTCGACGCCGCGGGCAACGTGTTCGTCACGGGCTCGTTCCAGGGCACCATCAGCTTCGGCCCGGGCACGCAGACGAGCGCGGGCGGCGACGACCTCTTCGTGGCCAAGCTCGACACGAGCGGCACCCAGCTCTGGGTACGCACGCTCGGCAACACCGCGACGCAGCAGGGCATGGACATCTCGGTCGACGCGACTGGCGCCGCCTACGTGAGTGGCCAGTACTCGGGCGACGTTACCTTCGGCGGCAAGATCATCGTCGGCGTCGACGGGCTCGACGCGATCCTCCTCAAGTACTCGGCGAACGGCGACGCGCTCTGGGGCAAGGGGTTCGCCGGCATCGGCACCCAGTTCGGCTACGAGGTCTCGGCGACCGGCTCGAACCAGGTCACGTTCGTCGGCGCTTTCCAGAACAACGTCGACTACGGCGGAGGCGCGCTCACGAGCGCGGGCGACTACGACATCGTGGTCGCGCGGTACGACAGCTTCGGCACCCACCAGTGGAGCAAGCGCTTCGGCGACGCCGCGAACCAGCGCGCGCTCGCGGTGCACGTCGACAGCCAGGGCGCCGTGCTCTTCACGGGCGAGTTTGCCGGCGTGATGTCCCTCGGCGGCGACACGTTCACCAGCGCGGACGCCGCGGCCAACGTCGACGGGTTCGTCGGCAAGCTGGACGCCATGGGCAACCACGTCTGGAGCAAGAAGTTCGGCAACATGGGCGCGCAGCGCGGCACGGGCATCGTGGCCGACGTCTTCGACAACGTCGCGCTGACGGGCGAGTTCTACGGTTCGATCGACCTCGGCAACGTCCCTGCCGTCGTCAGCGCGGGCGGGCGCGACGCCTTCGTGGGCAAGATGAACCCGTCGGGCACGACGCTCTGGCTCCGCCGCTACGGCAGCGGGATGATGACGAGCCAGCAGGGCGAGGCCATCGCCGCCGCCCCGACGACCCACCTCTGGGTGACCGGCACCTTCGAAAGCACCATCGACTTCGGCGGCGGCCCCTTCACCTCTGCCGGCGGCACCGACATGTTCCTCGCGAAGCTCGCCCCCTGATCCTGACCCCGAGGGGACTCGCTCGCCGGGCCCCCTCCTCCACGAGCACCATGAACCCCCTCCACGATATCCACGTCGTCCCCACCACCATCGCCGAGTTCGTCCCTGCGGTCATCGAGATCCCGCGTGGCTCGAAGCTCAAGTACGAGCTCGACAAACGCACGGGCCTGCTCATGCTCGACCGCGTCCTCTACTCGTCCGTCCATTACCCTGCGAACTACGGGTTCATCCCGCAGACGCACGCGGGCGACGGCGATCCGCTGGACATCCTCGTCCTGATGACGGAGCCCGTGCATCCCCTCACGATCGTTCGTGCGCGTCCGATTGGCGGGTTTCAAATGCGCGACGACAAGGGCATCGACGACAAGATCCTCGCGGTGGCGATCGACGATCCGTCGTATGCCCATTACGAGGAAGCGCGGGAGCTGCCGCCGCACGTCCTCGCCGAGATCCGGCGCTTCTTCCAGGACTACAAGATCCTCGAGGGAAAGATCAGCGAGGTCGAGGACCTGTA
>JANMGF010000173.1:0-5304 GCA_031374535.1 Polyangium sp. (in: bacteria) | reverse complement strand
ACGGGCCGGGGCGCGGCGGCCCCGGTTGATTTCGTCGATCGGGTGTGGTGGGCGTTCCGGCAGCTCGAGAGCGCGGACAACCTGGTCGGGACGATCAAGGTGCCGGCGCCGATCGCGGTGCTCTCGCTGGGGCTCACGATCGTGGGCGTGTTCGTGGTGTCGTTCATCATCGGCATCGGATCGAACGTGGTCGATCAAGTGGTGCGGGCCGAGAGGCGGCGCGCCGTCGCTTACGAAGAGCACTCGCTGGTGATCGGCCCGGTGCACGATTCTTCGATGCTCGTGCGGGAGTTCGTGCGGCTCTACGAGCGCAACCGGGTCCTTCGCAGCGTCTTCCGGCCGGGGGAGATCCTGCAATGGCTGCGGGGCCTCGGGGCGATGCCACGCAGGCACGCGCTCCCGCGCATGGCGCTGCTCGGGACGACGGAGGATCCGCCGGGGTACCTCTACGAGCCGGACATGCGGTGGGTCGTGTATCGCGAGGGCGACGGCTGGGATCCGGAGGCGCTCATGCGGGTGTCGGCGCGAACGGCGAAACGCGCGATCTTGCTGTCGCGCGGGGACGCGGGGCCCGACGCGGACGCGGTGACGTCGATGACGCTGGCGTCGTTCCGCGCGCAGAACCCGGACGCCCAGGTCTTCGTCGAGGTGATGGAAAGCGAGAACCGGGCGCTCGTCCTGGCGATCGGTGGAGCTCATACGTTCCCGCTCGACATGCCGCGTTTCCTGGGGCTTTTTTTGTGCCAGCACCTCGTCACGCCGGGGGTCGAGGCGCTGTACACGGATCTCATGACGGCGGACGGGTCGGAGTTTTACACGCACATGTTCGTGGAGCCCGGCGAGGCCGAGGCGATCGAGCGGCTCGGCGAGGACGGGACGATCTCGTTCGAGCGTCTGTCCCGCGCGGCGTACGAGGAGCGCGGCGTGCTCTTGACCGGGGTTTTTCTGGGAAAGAAGACGCCCGAGCGGACGCGGGGGCTCGCGGCCGTGGCGGACCTCGAGCAATGGCTGAATCCGCTGCGGGATCCGGAGGAGGGCTCGGGCGCGTGGAGGCTCGGGGCGCGCGCGGGGAGGATTCCGACGGGGCTCTTGCGGGGGATCATCGGCGTGACGGCGACGTACGCGCCGCTGCGCAAGTACGGGCGGGATCTCGTGATGGGGCGCGGCATTTCGCACGCGGACCGCGCGGCGCCGGCGCGGCCCGAGGTGGCTCGGTGGGCCGAAGAGACGCAGATGGCGCGGGGGCTGCTCGCGCGGGTGCTCGTCGTGGGGTACAGCGCGGCGCTGCCGTCGATGGTGCGTGAGCTCGCGCGGTTCATGCCCGGGGTCGACGCGACGCTGGTGCTCGGCGAGCGCGGCGACGAGCGGGTCTCCCTTTCGGCGCGCCTCGCGTCGCTGGGGCTCGGACTCGAGCGGAGCGCGGCGCCGCCGGGGCGCGCGGGGGTGACGATCCCGCTCGAGCACGGCGGGCGCGTGACGGTGTACACGCACCACGGCAGCGATCTCGCGTCGTTCGCGGTGGAGTGCTCGAAGAAGGGTGGGCCGCTCGGCGCGGTGGTGTTCCTGAGCGAGCCCGACGCGGTGGATCGGGACGCGCGCACGACGATGCGCCTGCTGCGGTTCGTGGGGGCGCTCGAGCGGGGCGAGCTTTCGCGGGGCGAGCGGCTGCACGTGCTGGCGGAGTTCGCGTCGGTGCAGAAGGGCGAACATGCGCGGCGGCTCGTGGACGCGAAAAAATGCGGGTTTGCCTCGGCGGACAGGCTCAGGCTCTCGCTCGTGAGCACGGATCGAATCAAGAATTATTTCATGGTGCACAGCGCCTTCGTGCCCGGGGTGACGGCGCTTTACGACGAGATCCTCGGCGAGTCCGGACAGGAGATCGTGCGGCTCGAGCCTTCGGAGAACGGATCACGAGACGCGGAGGTGCGGTTCGACGAGGTGCGCGAGGCGCTGGCGCCACGGCAGGTGATTCCGATCGCGATCGAGCGGCGGGTGCAGGAGAAGGGCAAGGAGCGGCTCGAGGTGCTCCTGAACCCGCCGCGGGATCGGGTCTTCGTGCTCTCGGAGATCGCGGCCGTGTATGCGCTCGCCGAGAGCCGGGATCTCGAGGAGCCGGCGGCGCGGGCGGCGCGTGACCGTGCACTTTCGTCGCGGAAGGCCGCGATCGCCGTGTCCCTTTCGGGGGGCGCATGAACACCGAGGGCTAGAGCCGGGGTCGGGGCGTCTCGTCGAGCACGCAATAAAGCAGCGTGGGATCACATTTCACGCGGAAATCGGGGTTGATCCCGGACGCCGTTTGTCCTTCGGCCGCATTCCCCTGCGTGGCGCAGAGCGTATCGTCGGGCTCGTTCGTGGTCTCGCCGTCCGGGCCGGCCTTCGCGCAATGCACCGCCGGGAAAAGCGCGACGAACGTGTACGTCGCCGCGCACCCCTCGACGAGGTCCTCGTACGTCATCGTGCCGACCATCTGCGTGCCGGGCGCGGCGGCGGTGACGTAAATGGAGAGGTCCTGCCAGATCTGGCGGAGCCTGCGCGCGGGTAGCGTGAGGGGATTGCCCATTTCGTCCATGATGACCGCCTCCGGGAGGTCGAGGTCGGCGACGGAGAGCGCGGGCGTCCCGGCCGCGCCGCCGGCATGACAGATGTCACGTTCGTCGGGGTTCGTCGTGTAATCACCAAACGCATAAGGCAGGTCCTCCTCCCCTGCCCCGAGCCCCTCGCGCTCGCGCAGGAGCCCGCCGAACGTGTCCGATTGGATGGCGATGCTCCGCTTGTCGTAATCGGCGAGCGTACGATCGGCGTTCGGCGCGAGGAACGTGGAGACGCCAATCTCCTCGCCCACGAGCGCCGCGCACGAGCCCGTGCCCTCCACGAACGTGTACTTCGCGATGAACGGCCCGTGCCCGACGACGCACTGGATCGGGGGCTGGGTGCACGACGCGGGGCCGAGGGAAACAAGACCGATCGCGAGGGCCAGGGCGGCGATTGCCGAATGGGGTTTCTTCATGGTTCGTCTCCTCGGTGCGGGCGGTCAGAAGGTGACCCGGGCGTTGAAGCGGACCTGCCGCGGGACCTGGAATGCATTGGGGTTACCGAAATTGGGGTTCTTGTCGACGTCCTTGAACGGTTCGCCGTCCCAGGTGACGAGTTTGCCCTTCGCCTCCGGCAGATCCGCCGTGGTGCCGTTGGGGATGGGGCGGACGTCGGCGAAGGTGTAGTTCGAATCGACGCCGGTGACGGCCTGGAAGTTGAAGAGATTGAAGATGTCGACGCCGAAGGTGATGGATTGTCCCTTGCCGAGCTCGAGGCCGGCCGTGACGTTGGTGTCGATCGAATGCACCCACGGCGTGCGGCCGCCCTCGCCGCGAGGCAGGATGAAGACCTCGCCCGTGAGGTATTGCGGGTGCGCGCCGAGGACGTTGATGGGCGTGCCCGAGCGGGCGGTGTAGCTGCCGCCGACGCTGACGGTGACGTTGCCCGGCAAGAGGAACTCCTTGGCGCCGAAGAACTTGAAGGAGTGGGTCCGATCGCCCGGGAGGGGGCCGTTGCGGTTGGGCAGGAGCGAGATGAGGTCGAAATCGGAGTTGATGTTCGGATCGAGCTGCTGCGTCTCGGGCCGGAAGAGGCCGGCGAGGTTGCCGCGGAGGTAGGCCCCGGTGTAACTCGCCTGGGCGAGCCAGCGGTTCGCGAACGCCTTCTCGAAGAAGACCATGAACGAATCGTAATCGCGCTGGGCCTCGGGGAAGTCCTTGGCGATGCCATGGCCGGGATTGCCGATGAAGTAGGTGTTCGCCTCGTCGCGGCTCATGTCCTCGACGGCGTAGTTGAGGGTCTGGTGGGTGTAGGCGCCGCCGATACGCGCGCCGGTGAAGAGCTCGTATTCGCCGCCGACGACGAGCTGGTCGGAGGATTGAGGTTTGATGTCGGGGTCGACGGGGACGCGGTCGGAGCCGGTGGCCCCGAATTTCCGGGTGGGATCGCTATTTCCGTTGATCGTGACGAGGTTTTGCGGGTCGTCGCAGGCGCCTTTGACGGACGCGGGATCCCGCGGATCGCAGACGCTCCGGGGGCGAAGCGAATAGACGTTGAGCTCGCCGGGGAAGGAACGATCGACGAGGTTCAGGGTGATGGCCTGGTAGAACCGCGCGAAGTTGCCGAAGATCTTGGCGCGGCCCTTGGTGGTGGGATCCCAGATCACGCCGACGCGGGGCGACCACTGGTTCGGGAGCGTCATGCCGATGCGTCCGTCGTTGCCGGTGACGACCTGCGCGTCATAACGAACGCCGAGGTTCATGGTGACCCGCTCCATGATGTTCCAGCTGTCCTGGATGAACCCGCCGACGGTGATGGATCGCGAGGTGGTGGTGAACGAATTCAGGAAAACGGGCTGGTCGGGGCCCATGAGGAAGCCGAATCGACGGGCGTCGAGGAAGTACTGGCCGTCCGAGGTCTCGCGGAACGCATTGCCGCCGCTCACGCCGCGGCTCGAGATGTAATCGAGCGCCTCGAAGTCGACGCCGGCCTTGAGGATGTGTGGGCCGAGGAGGTTGCCGATGGCGGTGAAGATGGCGCGGCCCTGGAGACGATTCTGGGTGGCGTTACGCAAGAGCCCAGGGCCGC
This sequence comes from Polyangium sp. (in: bacteria), assembly GCA_031374535.1. Taxonomy (GTDB): domain Bacteria; phylum Myxococcota_A; class Polyangia; order Polyangiales; family Polyangiaceae; genus Polyangium. The sequence goes on along the minus strand of JANMGF010000173.1, from coordinate 684 downwards.
CGGTGAAGTAGTTGACGACGGGGCAATAAAGCGACGCGACCGCGGTATTGCCGCCCGGCGCGCAGGCCTCGCGCGCGGCCGCGGGCAGGGTCTCGAATTCGGTGATGGGATACCGCCCGCCGGTGGATCTGCGCCACGTGACGGAGGGGAGCGAGGCCATCGTGCCGGGCGTGCCGATGTCGCCCACGCCGGTGCCGTCGGCAGCGGCCTGATCGAGGGAGCCGTGGACCCAGCCGAAGGTGGTATCGAGCAGGTATTTCTTGTCGGCGAAGGAGGAGGCGGTCTTCAGGACGACGTTGTTCGTGAACGATTGCGTGACGCCGCCGAACGATGAGTAAGGGCCGATGAGGTTCGGCGGGGCGGCGCCGGTCTGGAGATTGAAGGGATAATCGCCATTGCCGCCGGAGACCTGCGGCACGCCGAAGGCCGAGAGGGTGATGGTGTGGTCGGCATGGGCCTTCCAGGTGAGCTTGCCGATGTACTGGTACGTGCGATTCGTGGCGAAGCGGGTGGTTTGTGTGCCCGGCAAGAGCTCGGTCCTCTGGAAGCCGGTCTTGGGGTCGAGAATGGGCGTGGGGTTTCCCATGCCGTCCACGGCAGGCGTGCCGTCCTCGTTTTCGACGAAAAGGAGCTTGTTCAGGCTGCGGTCGAGCCGGGTCTTTTGAAGGGCGAGGCTCATGCCGG
>JANMGF010000164.1:0-14711 GCA_031374535.1 Polyangium sp. (in: bacteria) | reverse complement strand
GTGAGCGACGCGATGCTGGCTCTGACGTACGACCGCGAAACCGATCCGTGGGAGAACACGACAGGGCTCCGGCAAACCGAGGTGGAGCGACCGCGCATCGACGAGTCGAGCGACTACCACGACCGATCGATGGTGCTCATCAAGCCGATCATGACCGGCTTCTGCGGCTCCGATCGCGGCATCTGGTTTCGCACGGCCTTCAAGGACATGATCTTCAAGTCGCTCGAGCGCGACAAGACGCACAAGCGGGTCATCGGGCACGAGCTGCTCGGCCGCGTGGTCGAGCTCGGCACGGACGCGCAGCGACACTTCGGGCTCCAGGTCGGGGACGTCGTCTCGACCGAGAGCCACATCGCCTGCGGCCTTTGTTACCAGTGCCGCATCGGTGACACGCACGTCTGCGCCGACGACAAGATCATCGGCATCAGCGAGGACGGCTGCTTCGCGGAGGTCGTGAAGTTGCCGGCGAAGGGGCTCTGGCGGACGGACATCACGAAGATCCGGCCCGAGGTCGCGGCGATCCAGGAGCCCTTCGGCAACGCGGTGCACGCGTGCACGAAGGTGAACCTGCGCGGCAAACGCGTGGCCATCGTCGGGTGCGGGACGATCGGGCTCTTCGCGGTGGCGATCGCGCGGGCGATGGGCGCGAACTACATCATCGGCGTCGAGCCGATGGAGAGCCACGCGGAGATGGCGCGGCGGCTCGGCGCGGACGTGGTGCTCCGGCCGCAGAAGGGCTCCCTGGACAAACCACACGCGAGTGACCCCGAGCTGACCGAGCGCATCCGCAAGCTGACGGACGGCGTCGGCGTCGACGTGGCGCTCGAGATGAGCGGCGTGAACTCCAGCGTGAACAACGCGATCCACGCGGTTCGTCGTGGCGGCGACGTGATCCTCTTCGGCTTGAAGAGCGGCGACGCGGTGATCGAGAATTTCGATCGGCTGATCGTGGACGGCATCAGCCTGCACAGCGTGATCGGCCGCCGCATCTTCGAGACGTGGCACATCACGCGGCACCTGCTCGAGTCGCGCGACCCGAACATCCACGACCTCATCTGGGAGGTCATCCTGAAGCGCGGCGAGGGGACGATGTTCGATTTCGCGGACTACGACGCGGCGTCCTTCCAGAAGGCCATCACGACCTTCCCGAAGGTCGTCATCCGCTACTGAAGAGCTCTCTCAGCTCACGACGCCGAGGCGTTTGCCCACGCGGGTGAACGCCTCGATCGCCTGCTCGACGTGCTCGGGCGTGTGTGCGGCGCTGAGCTGCACGCGGATGCGGGCCTCGCCCTTCGGCACGACGGGGTACGAGAAGCCGATCACGTAGATGCCCTCTTCGAGCATCGCCGCGGCCATGTCGGCGGCGAGGCGCGCGTCGCCGAGCATGATCGGCACGATCGGATGGATGCCCTGCTTGATCGTGAAACCCGCGGCCGTCATGGCCTCGCGGAAGCGACGCGCGTTCGCCATGAGCCGCTCACGCAACGCGGGCTCTCGCTCGAGCAACGCGAAGACCTCGAGCGAGGCGCCGGCGATCGGCGGAGCGACCGTGTTCGAGAAGAGGTAGGGGCGCGAGCGCTGCCGCAAGAGATCGATGATCTCCTTGCGTCCCGTGGTGAAGCCGCCGCTTGCGCCGCCGAGCGCCTTGCCGAGCGTGGAGGTCATGACGTCGATGCGGTGCAGGACGCCACACTCCTCGGGTGTGCCGCGGCCCGTCGCGCCGATGAAGCCTGTCGCGTGCGAGTCATCGACCATCACCATCGCGCGGTACTTGTCCGCGAGATCGCAGATCACGTCGAGCTTCGCGAGGTAGCCGTCCATCGAGAAGACGCCGTCGGTCGCGATCATGCGGATGCGTCTATCCTGCGTCTTTCGCAGCGCTTCTTCGAGCGCGGCCATGTCGCCGTTCGGGTAGCGGTGGCGCTCGGCTTTGCAGAGGCGGATGCCGTCGATGATCGAGGCGTGGTTCAGCGCGTCGGAGATGATCGCGTCTTCCTCGCCGAGCAGCGTCTCGAAGAGGCCGCCGTTCGCGTCGAAGCACGACGAGTAGAGGATCGTGTCGTCGGTGCCGAAGAAGCGGCTGATCGTGCTCTCGAGCTGCTTGTGCAGGTCCTGCGTGCCGCAGATGAAGCGCACGCTGGAGAGGCCGAATCCGTGGGTATCGATGGCATGCTTGGCTGCTTCGACGACCGTGGGGTGCGAGGACAGCCCGAGGTAGTTGTTGGCGCAGAAGTTCAGAACCTCGCGCGGCGCGGCTCCCGAAGGCCCTCCGCTCGTGCGGATATGGGCGCCCTGGGGCGTGGTGATGACGCGCTCGTCCTTGTAGAGGCCGGCCGAGCGTATCTCGCTGAGGGTCTGGGCGTAGATGGACTTCGCGGGGTCGAACATGGCGCGGGCAGTCTAGATCGCAGCGCGATGGGGGTCGATCAAGCAACCGAAGGCTCCGCTTGTGCGTAGTCCGCGCACCCCAACAAAGGGGGAATCGCTGGTCTCTTCACACGCCCGTCTCGGCGAAGATCGTGGCACGGAAAAATTGGATCGTGTCACGAAGTGCGCCGCGACGGTTGGGTGGCGAGGCCCATTGAAGGAGGAAGCATGAGGGAAACGAGGCATATCCGCCTCCTGCGCCCCATCGCCGTGACGGGCTTGCTTTTCGTGACCATCGCCGCTTTGGGTTGTGGTGACGATCCGCCGCCTGGAAACACGACGACTTCGAGCTCGTCCGGAAGCGGCGGCACGGGGGGCACGGGAGGCACCGGCGGCAATGGCGGCAATGGCGGCGGCGGCGCCGGCGGCGGCGGTGGTGCGGGCACCATCGAAGTCGTTCCGGCCTCGAATGGCGCGCAGTTCTCGCGGCCTTTCGACGCGACGCCGGATCCGGCCGGCACCGACGTTTATTTCACGGCCATCGACGCCAACGGCGATCCGGCCATTTTCAAGGCGAAGGGGGACAACTCCGCGCCTCCAACGACGCTCTTTGCGGGAGATCCGCTGGCTGCGCCGTTCAACATCGCCACGAGCACCGACGGCGCGAAGCTCTTCATCGCGGACACGGGCGCCGAAGATCCGGTCGGCGATCGCGGTCGGATCTTCTCGATCGCGAGCGACGGCGGCACGCTCTCGGAGCTCACGGCGGCCGACGCCTATCGGCCCCGCGGGCTCGAGATTCGCGACGAGGGCGGCAAGGACATGATCTACTTTGCCGGCAACGATCCGTCGGGCGTGCCCGGGATTTTCAAGATCGCCGCCGATGGCAGCGGCAGCGTGGCCACGGTCGCCAAGGGGGATCCCTTCCAGGATCCCAGCGGCGTGGCCATCACCGTCGAGGGTACGGTCTACGTCTGCGATACCGTGCAGAACGACGGCCTCAGCAGCATCATCTCGATTGCCGCCAATGGCGCCGCGACGACCATCGTTTCGGGCATTCGCGCGGGTTTCCCCTGCGGCGTCGCGATCAAGGCCGACGAGAAGACGCTGCTCGTGTCTGCGCTCGATCTCGAGAAGCAGACCGACGTGGTGATCAACGTCGATCTCGGCACGAACGCGCTCACGTACCTGACCCAGGGTATCGACATGTTCACCGAGTCGGCGGGGCTGCACCGCGCGAAGAAGGGCGGCGACACGTTCGCCTGGGCCGATAGCACGGCCAATGGCGGAACCGTCTTCCGCGTGACGTTCAAGTGAGCGCCGAGAGGGCGAAGAAAGGAGTTTGTCTCATCATGATGAAGCGAATGACGTGGACGAGCGCTGCCCTCGCGGCGCTCACGATGATCGGTACGGCCGGTACGGCCATGGCATCGAGCCATTCCGAGGCGCCTGGGATCGGTGAGGATCCCCGCGCGGACAATACCGATCTCTATGCCTGGGTCGACGGGGGAAACCTCGTGATCCTGGCGAACTACATCCCCCTCGAGGAGCCCGCGGCCGGCCCGAACTTCCACAAGTTCTCGGACGACGTGCTCTACGAGGTTCACATCGCGCGCGGCCCGGGCAACCTCAATGACGCGCTGACCTACCAGATCCGGTTCAAGTCGACGGATTACCCCTACGTCGACCCGGCGAACCTGGCGGCGCCCGTCGGCGGCGGCAAGGAGTTCTTCTCGCAGCTCGGCGGCTCGACGCAGACCTATTCGGTCACGAAGCTCGTCAATGGGAAAAACCCGGTGGTCCTCGTGAACGGCGCTCCGGTCGCCCCGGCGAACGTCGGTCCGCGGACGAACGGGATTGCCTACCAGATCCCGATGGGCAAGACGTACGAGCAGTTCTTCGTGGACGAGGCCGCGACGTCGGTCGTTCGTCCGCTCATGGGCGGCGCGGAAGGCCGCGTCTTCGCCGGTCCGCGCGACGACGGCTTCTCCGTGGATCTCGGCGCGGTCTTCGATCTCGCCGGCCTCGAGACCGTACTCGGCGGCACGCCCTTCGACAACGTGTCGGGGTACAACGTGCACACGATCGCGCTCGAGATTCCGCTCCCCGTCGCCAATGGCGGGACGGCGGTCGTCCCGGGCACGGCGAACGACGCGCAGACGATCGGCGTCTGGGCCTCGGCGAGCCGCCGCAAGACCCGCATCCTTCGCAAGAAGGAAGAGGCCGACAACTTCGGTCCCTGGGTCCAGGTCTCGCGCCTCGGCCTGCCGCTCATCAACGAGGCGGTGATTGGTCTCCAGGACAAGGACAAGTTCAACCGGACGCACCCGAAGGACGACGTGGCGAACTTCGGCGCGTACATCCTGAACCCGGTGATCGTGCGCGACGCCGAGTTCGCGGGTTTCTACGCGGCCGGCGGGCCGCTCAATGGCTGCGGCGCGGTTTCGTCGCTCAATTCGAACCGCACGGACATCCTCGATGTCATCAGCCTCAACGGGGCGTTCGGGCACAACATCACCGCGATCGGCGATGTTTTGCGCGTCGACCTCGGCCTCCCCTCGGCGTTCCCCAACGGCCGCAAGGTCAACAAGGGAACGAACAAGGAAGAGGACGTGACCGACGTCGAGCTGAGCCTGCTGCTCTGCAAGCTCGCGGCGCCCGTCCCCGATGGCGTGGACACGAACGACGCGACGTTCAAGGGCACGTTCCCGTACCTGGCGACGCCCTGGGAAGGGTCGCGCCAGGGCAAGGGCGAGCCGTGATCAGAATCGGTTGATCAGGCTTGGTTGAAATGGGAGGCCCCGCGTCATGCGGGGCTTTCCGCTTTTGTAGGCCCGTTGCTCAGGGCGCGGGCGGCGCGATTGAAAATCCGGCCGGTTTTCCGCGCATCGTCGGATCGTCGACGTATTTCTGCACGTAGGCCCGCTTCGAGGCGAGGACGTCCGCGAGCGCGCGGGACGCGCCCTTGCCGATTTCGTCGAGCGCACGCGCGAGGTGCTCGGCCGCGTGTGGCATCACGAGGGTTTGTCCTCGCAGAATGTCGATTTTTTCTGCGTCGGTGGGGGCCGCTCGGATGGCCTCCACGACGATGAGATCCGGCAATACGTCCGTCACGAGGCGCTCTGCGAGGCGCATTCGAAGGACACCTTCACCCCCGTCGAAGGCCGCGAGCACGGCATTCTCTTCGTCGTCGTACGAGGCGACGAGCCAGGCTTCGCCGACCTTGGGCGTGACGTCGAATCCTTCGGCCGGCAGATCAAACGACGAGACGAGGCGCACCGAGAGCCGAGGACCGAGCCGCGCGGGTCGATCGAGCGGCGGCTGCGATTCGAGGGCCGCGAGGTACGCGAGGAACGAGGGCGAAGCGGCCATGACGAGCGCCGCGTCGACGTGCGCCTGCGTGGGCTTCGCGGGCAAACCCGAGGCCGGTCCGAGGGCCGTACGAAAGGTGATCCGGCGGCTGCCGCTTCCGAAAAAGGCGAGCGCGACGAGGAGAAGCGCCGAGGCCACGGCGACGGGGAGCCTTTTTTTGCCCAGGCGCGTGGCCATCTTCGGGTGGGACCACGCAAGGACGAGCGTGATGAGCCCGATCACGGCGGCATAAAACCCCAGGAAATGGCCGCCCGACATGCTCCCGCTCATCGGAGGGCCTCGATCTCGACGGAAAAACCGCGTTTCGTCCGCGGGACGGTCGGGTTACGGTGGAATGCGGTGGAGGTCGCCATGTCCGGTCGCTGGGTTGGAAGGTGCTTCGTGATCGCCTGGATGGGCGCCCTGGGGGCCGGGTGCGTGGATCCAGGTCGAGAGGACAGGGCCCTCGCCGAGGTCGAGGCCGTGCGCCGCGAGGCCGCCGCGCGTGAGGCGCAGATCCGCGTGGTGGAGGAACGGCAGCTCGCGCTCGCGCAGCAGATGGCCATGATCATGACGATGGCGCAGGCGAGCTTCTCGCGCGACGCGCACAAGGACGACGATCGAGACGCGCGTATCGCGGAGATGTCCGCCCGGCTGAGCCGCGTGGACGGCATGGTTTCGCATTTGCACCAGATCGAGCAGCCCGCCGAGCTCGATACCGGTGCGGCGAGGCGCGCCGCGGACCAAGGCTCGGCCGAGGAGCGCCTGGCCGCGGTGCGCCGGGTGCAAGCGATGCTCGACACGGGCCAGGTGAAGGTGACCGTGCGCCAGGGGAAGGTGCAGATCTCGCTCCTGCGCCCGCTCGACGCGAAGGACCCCTACACGGGCCAGGCCGCCCCGCCGCCGAAGCCCACGCCGCCGCCGCGGCAGCTCGATGACAAGGCCGCGCAGGACATGCTCCAGTGGCGTTGAGCTAGGCAGACGCGGCTCCGTCACAACATGCGGCACTTCATCCCGCACGTGCCGGTCTTGCCGCCGTCGCCGCGCAGGCAGCCGCCTCGGCACTCGATGTCACGCTCGCACGCCGCGCCCTCTTCTTTCGGTCCGACGCACGTGCCCTTGTCGCAGCGGAGGCCCGCGGCGCAGTCGCCCTTGCAGGTTTGTCCGGAGCCAGGGAGCACGCCTTCGTGGCATTGGCCCTCCTGACAAACCTTGCCCGCGCCGCACTCGATCGCGGTCTTGCACGCGCCGCCCTCGGCCACGAGGTCCTTGCAGCGTCGTTGCGCGCAGAAGCCTCCGCACTCGGGGTGCTGCGTGGCGAACGAGTCCTGCCGCGTGAGCGCCGCGAGCGTGTCGACCGAGACGCCGCAGGGATACCCCGTGGGCATCGGCTTGCGGCAGGTGCCCGTGTCCGTCGGTCCCACGCCGAGGCATCGGAGGCCATCGACACACTCGAGCGACGAGCGGCACCGTTTGCCCTCGTCGAGCACGCCACGCACGAGACGATCACACACGGCGGGAAGGCCCGCGCCCGCCGGACCGACCCAGCCGCAGCCGTCGTGCGCCTTGTCCATCGCCGCGGCGCACGCGTCGACGGAGGCCGGATCTACCGTGACGGCCTTCTCCCGGAGCGCATAACTCAACGTGCGTGTGCACTCGGGGACGAGTGAAAATCCAGGCGAATGGCTGCAACACGTCGCCCTGCGTTTCGTGGGGATCCCGTGCAGCGCTTCGCAGAGCTTCTCGGCGAGGGGATCGGGGGGATCGTTGGTCTTCGGATAGACCGGCCGCACTTCGTCGTCGGTCATCGACGTGCTCTCCGGAGGCGCGCTCGCGCTGGGCGCTGCGGAGACGGACGCGCTCGCCGAAGGAGCGGCCCCGTTGCTCGCATCTCGTCCGCACGTGCAGCCGCCGAACACGACGAAAACGAAGAGCAAAAGGAGAGCGTGCTTCATGCGTAGGGATCGAATCGCAGAGACGGCCGCCGCCCAGCAAGGCTTTTTTTTGTTACGCTGGCGCAGGGCCAGAGAGGCCCGCCGCGCGTAGCGCGTGAAGCCATCGTGCCCTACGAGCGTATCTCCCGAACCCCGAGCCGCGTGGCCCTCGCCGCCCTGCTCCTCCTCGCGACCGAAGCCTGCAAGAAGGGCGAAGGTGAAAGGGCACCCGCGCCGATCCCGTCGGCTTCTGCCTCCGCGCCGCCGGAGACGCCGAACGAAGGAACGAGGACGGCGCGCGCGCTCGCGCTGCAAAAGCCCACGGGGTCGAGCCCGATCGACAAGGAGATCGAGGTGCTCGTGCGGCGGATCGAGAAGACGCCGGAGCCGATGGAGCCATGGATCCTGCTCGGGCGCGCGTGGATCCGGAAGGCGCGTCTCTCGTCGGATCCGGGCTACTACTTGAACGCGGGGGCCTCTGCGGATCTCGTGCTCCAGCGCGAGCCGAAGAACCGGCCGGCGCGGAACCTGCGCGCGGCGGTGCTGCTCGAGAGCCACGCGTTCACGGAGGCGAAGGACCTCGCCGAGCAAGTCCTCCTCGACGATCCGGAGGACCTCTTCGCGCTCGGCACGAAGAGCGACGCCGCGCTCGATCTCGGCCACTTCGACGAGGCGCTGACGAGCGCGCAACGCTTGATGGACCTGAAGCCGAGCCTGCCGGCGTACGCGCGCGCAGGCCACCTGCGATGGCTCCAGGGCGACGCGAACGGCGCGAAGAAGAACTACCGCGCGGCGATGGATGCGTATGATCCACGCGACCCCGAGCCCTTCGCGTGGGTGCTCGTGCAGGCCGCGAAAATTTTCTGGTACGAGGGCGACGTCGACGGCGCCGACAAGGGCTTCGATCGCGCCCTCGACGCCGTCCGAGACTACCCGCCCGCGCTCGTGGGCAAGGCGCGTGTGGCCCTCGCGAAGGGGGACGGCAAGCGCGCCGCGGATCTCGCGGCACGTGCGTTCGCGAAGAGCCCGCTCTGCGAGATGGCGTGGGTGCTCAGCGACGCGAGGAAGGCCGCGGGGGATGAAAAGGGCGCGGCGGAGGCGGAAAAACGCCTCGTGGAGATCGGCCGCGCGAGTGACCGGCGCACGCTCGCGGCGTTCTACGCGACGAAGGACAAGGAGCACGACGAGGCGCTCTCGCTCCTGCGCGCAGAGCTTTCGATCCGCAAAGGCATCTACACGAGCGACGCCCTCGCCTGGGCGCTCTACCGCAAGGGCGACTTCGCCGCCGCGCGCAAGGAGAGCGACGAGGCCCTCGCGCATGGCACACGCGAGCCGGCGCTGCTCTTCCACGCGGGCGCCATCCGGATCGCGCAAGGCGAAAAGAAGGAAGGCGACAAACTCGTGCGTGAGGCGCTGCGATTGAATCCGCACTTCGATCCCACCGCCGCGGCCGAGGCGAAGAAGCTCCTCGGTCAGGAAGGCTGACCCTCGATGACGCGCGCCCGTAGCGCCTTCAAGCACATGCTCGTCGCGCTCGCCTGCGCGTGGGTCCTGCTTTTCCCGCGCGACGCCTCGGCCCACCAGGTGGGTTTGTCCCGGGGCGAATACCGGGTCGACGGCGCGACGATCGCCGTGGAGCTCATCTTCGCGCGGCGCGAGGCGCTCACGCTCGTCCGCGCGATGGACGAGGACGGCGACGGCGCCCTTTCACCGACCGAGATCCAGCACGGAAGGCCCGCGCTCGGCCGCGCCGTGGTCGATCGCGTCTCCATGCGCGCCGGGGAAGGCGTTTGTCCTGGGATGCTCGACGACGCTTTCCTCGTCGAGGAAGACGGTTTTTCCCTGCGTATCGTCTACCGCTGCCCCGCGCCGCCCCGCGCCGTGCGTGTGCGCCTCGATGTGCTCGACGACCTCCCCTACGGCCACCGCCACGTCGCGCGCGCGGACGCCGGGGCTGGGCCCACCGAACACGTGCTTTTCGGGGAGAACCGCGAGATCGGGATCGTTGGTTTGCCCGGCGCCGATCCCTCCGCCGCGGCGCCAGAACCCGAGCAAAAGGACGCGCGTTTCTTCGGGTTTTTCCGGATGGGCATCGAGCACATCCTCTTCGGCTACGACCACCTCGTTTTCCTTTTTGGCCTCGTGCTCGTCGGCGGGCGCCTGCGCGCTCTTCTGCTCGTCGTCACGGCGTTCACGGTGGCCCATTCGATCACGCTGGGGCTCGCGGTGCTCGGGGTGTGGGCGCCGAGCGGACGGATCGTCGAGCCGATCATCGCGCTCTCGGTCGCTTACGTGGGCATCGAGAACCAGTTCGTGAAGGACGCCGAGAAACGGTGGATGATCACGTTTCCTTTTGGCCTCGTGCACGGCTTCGGGTTCGCCGGCGCGCTCGGGGAGATCGCGCTGCCCCGCCCGCAGATCCCGGGCGCGCTCGTGGCCTTCAACCTGGGCGTCGAGGCGGGACAACTGGCCGTGCTCGCGGTGGTGCTCCCGCTGATCTTCGCGGCACGAAGACGCGCGTGGTTCGAGAAACGTGGCGTGAAGGTCCTGAGCCTCGGCATTGCCGCGCTCGGGTTTGTCTGGTTTTTGTTGCGAATCTCGGATTCCGCTTAGCGCTCCTTCGCGGAGCCGTCTCCGACCGGCGCGGGCATCGAGATGCGGGGCGGGGGCGGGACGAAGGCTCGGGGCACGCGGATCGCGCTCGCGACCTGCGCGACCTCGGGGAACATCTTGCCGATCCCCTCGACGAACGCCGCGCGGGTGGTGTCGTCAGGCGAGCGCGCCGAGACCCCGGCCGACGCGAGCGCGGACGAGAGCTCGTAATACCAGGCCGAAAGAGAGGCGTGCGCCTCCAGGATCTCCCGGAGCGTCTCTTCCGACACGATGACATTTTTGCCCATACCCGCGCAGTCTAACGCATGTCGTGGTCATCCGGGCAGCCAGAGCAAAGCCTCCATGATCGGCTCGAGGCAACTCACGACCTGCGTCCCCACGTCGCCACACGAGAGGTTTTTCAGACAAACCTCGAACGCATCACGCCCGCGCCGGTTCATCGCGCCCACGGCCCGCTCGAGGTGCGGTGCGAGCCCGTTGCCGAGCTCCCCGCGGCATGCGTCGTACGTGGCCTCGCCGCAACGAGCCATGCGCCCGCAGATCGCCGTGACATACGGGGTGATCTCCTCGACCCTCACCTCCACCGCGTCGAGCGCATTCGATCCGCAGCGGCTCACCTCGGCCGCATAGGCGTTCGTGAACGGATCGCCGTCGAAATTGTCGAGCGCCGCCCGCGAGCAGCTCGCCGTTCGTTGCAGCATTTCCGGCGACGCCATGGTCTTCGCCGCGAAGCACTCGTCCCGGCTGGGCCAGCGCTCCGTGTCGCCCGTCGCGCGCTGGTAGAGCGCTTCCAGGTACTCGCACCACACGCGTTGCGCCGACCGTTCAGCGGCCGCCTCCGTGACGGCCGTATCCTCGTTGGTTCCCACGACCTTCACGATGTTCGGGTCCGCCGAGGAGGACCGGCTCGCCTTCGGTGCCGCCGCCCCACAACCAGCGCCCGCAATGGCGACCGTCGCCGTTGCGATCGTCCACAGAAGAGCTCCCACGGAGCGACGACGAAGATTCCCTGACACGAGCCACCTGACCTTCCCGGGCGGAAGCCCGCAAGCAGATGGGCAAACGTCGGGCCCCGGAGATGGGCAGATCGGAGCCGCAAACCGCACGTCCTTGGCGGATGGCGCGCGGGTGTCGTCACGGTCCTGCCAGCATCAGCCATTTGAACATCGCGCCCTCGTGCTCGGTCCCCATCGCGATGCGCGGCACGTTCAGCCGATCGGCGCTTTCGCGCACGCAGAGCCCCGTGGCATTCGTGAACCCGAGGTCGAAGCCGGCATCCCGGGTGACCCGCAAGAACGGGCCTTCGAGCCGATAACCCACGGGATACGCCACGCTGCGCACGTCCTCGCCGAGCACGTCCGAGAGCACGCGGCGCGAGCGGCCGAGATCGGCGAGCGCCTCGTCGGGCGTCATCGTGGTGATCACGCGGTGCTCGTGGGAATGCGACGCCACGCTCATCCCCGCGTCCGAGAGCGCCCGGACCTCCCGGAAACCCATGATGTTCCGCGTCGCGATCGCCCTCTCCTCCGCCGGGTCGAGCGAGACGCCCGCCGCGCGCGAGAGCTCGTCGAAGAAGCGCGGCAGATCGAGCCCCCGCGTCCGCTTGACGAGGCCGAGCAGGAGGCGCTTCACGGCCGCGTGATTCCGGACGAGGTCGAGCACGAGGGGCCGCGGGTAGGGGTAATGGAGCACGAGGGACGTCGCGCGGCACCGCTCGAGCAGGAGCGCAATCCGATCCCACCAGAACATGCGGCCCGCGTCGGGGTACGCCGTGGGCACGAAAAACGTCGCGGTCGCGCCGGCTTTTCGCAGAATGGGCAACGCGACGTCGTGGCAATCGCGATAACCGTCGTCGAAGGCCAGCATCACGGGGTTCGGCGGCAGCGGTCCGCCTTGCAGGTACCGCCGCACGTCGGCGAGGGACACGAACGCGCCGTGCGTCTTCACCAGGGCGACCTGCTCGGAGAACCCGCGCGCGTCGGTCTCGCGCACGTCGGCGTCGAGCTCGCCCACGGCCGCGGGATCGGTGACCCGATGGTACGTGAGCACCATCAGCGAGGGCGCGTCGAGCCTCGCCCGCAACGAGAGGAGCCGGTCCAGGATTCCCAGCGTGTCGAGGGTGCGCGCGAGCCGGGCACGCTTGGAGGGCCGCGCCGTCTGGCGCACAGGTTCGAGGAGCATCGAAGTGGTGTAGTTCAGCACACTTTCGCCGACGCGCCCGTGGTCTACGTTCGAGTTCGCTTCTTCGACATTCTTCCGTCCCTGATGTCTCGCGCGGAAGGGATCCGCCGACAGTGTGCCGGCGAATTGGGGAAGACGCGTCGGGTCCGGTATGATCGCTTCGATGTTCCCGAGCGAGCCCGTTCCCGAGCGTATCGGGACGTACAAAGTGCTCCGCAGGTTGCCCGGCGTGGGCTCGGCGGACGTGTACGTCGGACGCATGGAGGGGCCCATGGGCTTCTCGCGTCTCTGCACGCTGAAGCTCGTCCGGAACACGATCGAGGGGGACGCGCACTTCGCCGAGGAGCTCGTGCGCGAGGCGGCCATCTGCGCGGTGCTGAACCACCCGTCGATCCAGCGGATGTTCGACTTCTTCGAGCACGACAGGCACCTCGTGCTGGTGCTGGAGCACGTGGAGGGCGTCTCGCTCGACAGGCTCCAGGAGCACCTCGCGCGGCGCAACGGCAAGCTCGAGGACGGGACGGTGGCGTTCCTCGGCCGCGCGCTGGCGGGAGCCCTCGCCCACGCCCACGCGGCGAAGGACGAGGAGGGCACGCTGATGCCCGTCATTCACCGCACGATGCACCCGGAGAACGTGCTCATCGACTGGGACGGGCACGTGCGGCTGACGGGGTTCGGCCTGGGCAAGATCCTGGGGCGCAGCCCGGACACGGTGGCCTTCGTGATCAAGGGCGCGCCGGGGTTCATGGCGCCGGAGCAATCGCGGGGCGAACGCGTGACGCCGAAGGCGGACGTGTACGGGCTCGGGATCCTGCTGTGGTCGCTTTTCTCGGGGAACAAGCCGCCCGAGGTGGGGACGAGGCCGGCGCGGCTCTCGGCGTTGCGCCAGGATCTGCCGAAGGAGCTCACGAACGCGATCGACGCGGCGCTCGAGCCGACCGCGGACAAACGCAAGGTGTCCTGCCAGGATCTCGAGCGGATCCTGGGGAAGGTGCCGGGGATCGAGGACGGGCAGAAGGAGCTCGAGGAGAAAATCTCGCCGCTGAAGACGTCGCGGACCAAGGTGTCCGAGGCGGAGGGCGGGGCGGGGGCGAGGAGGCGGGTGCCGCTGGATTCGGTGCGGCCAGCCAAACCGGCGGCGTCGAGCAAGCAGCGGCTCTCGGTGCCACCACCGTCGAGGCCGCCGGGGCGTTTGTCCGATCGGCCGGGGGAGCTGGCGGACGCGCCGCCGACCTCGGTGTACCCTCTTTTGCGAGCCCTCGCCGAGCGTGTGCCGGGCCCACCGCGGCTGCCGATGACGGATGGCGAGGAGGAGATGCTCCCCGAGGCGCCCTTCGCAAAGCGCGCGCCAGCCCCGGTGATCCGGGCCCAGGGGCCGTCGAAGCCTTCGATCGCGACGCCGCTCGGGTCCGTCGTGCCCGAGGGCGAGTGGAAGGAGTCGGTGCCGGACGAGGAGCTGTTCGATCAGCTGTTCGAAGATGCGACGTCGCGGTCGGGCATCAGCCTGGCGGCGATGGGGTTCGGCGCCGAGGAGAAGGTGCAGGTCGAGCGGGATCTGAAGGGACCTGCGAAGGTCGTTCCGCCTCTGCCGCAGGTCGTTCCGCGAGGCGCAGCGGTCATTCCGCCGCCTCCGAAGGTCGTGCCACGAGGCGCAGCGGTCGTTCCGCCGGTTGCAGCGGTCGTTCCGCCGCCTCCGAAGGTCGTTCCGCCAGACGCAGCGGTCGTTCCCGAAAAGACGAAACGCATGGAGTTCGCGGACACGGTCACCGCGATGCCCACGCTCCCGCAGCCGACACCCGCGCCGGCCTCCGCGCTCCCCGCGTTCGCGCCGCCGCCCATGCCTCCGCCCGCCGCAGGGAAGACGCCCGTCATGGCGGCCCCCGTCGTGCCGCCCCGGTTCGGAGCGCCTGTGCCCGCAGCCGCGGTCCCTTCCGGTTCCATGCCCGCGCCTGCCTCGGCTTCCGTGTCCGCAGCCGCCGCGACCAAAAAAACACGCAGGAAGCGGCCGCCGCCCATCGCGCTGGTGATCGCCGGAGGCGTGACCGGGCTGCTCGCCGCGGCGGTCGTCACGTGGAGCGGGGGCGCGGATCCGAACACGAAGACGAACGGCGCCGCCTCGGCCTCGGCCTCGGTCCCCCCCGAGCTCGCGACGCCTGCCTCGGCGACCCCCGAGCCTGCTCCCCCCCAGCCGTCCGCCGCGCCGTCCACGCCCCCCGTCGGATACGGAATGCTCACGGTGGGTTTCCCCTCGGAGGGGAACGTGTA
>JANMGF010000156.1:0-6560 GCA_031374535.1 Polyangium sp. (in: bacteria) | reverse complement strand
CTGCTGGCCATCCAGGGTCCGGTCTCGACGCAATGCAAGCTCTGGGCGAGGACCGACCCGCGCGCGCCGGGCGGGCATGGGTATCCCCTCCTGCTCCTCTCGCAGGACCAAAAAATGATCGTGCTGAGCGCTGATCCCGCGAGCCGCGTGAAGGTGGGGCTCCTGGCGAAGGCGCTCGGGGAGCGGGAAAACCAGGCCCGCGCGCGGCAAGGGAAAGAATCGGCGGCGTGGTACGACGGCAAGGATCATGGAGGCACGCTCGCCGCGGCGCCTCGCGAGGGGACGGCGCTCTCGTTCGAAGAGGTCCTCGCATGCCTCGAAAAGGAGCTACGGCTCCAGCCCATTCGCAAGGGAAAGGGCTCGAAACGTTCCATCGTGATGGGCGCCCTCGTGGCCGCGGCGCTCGTGGGGGCGCTCGGGCTCGGGTTGGTCCTGCGCAAGGACGACAAACCCACGGCGGTCGCCGAAACGGCGGCGCAATCGAAGGACGACGACGCGGCCGAGACAAACGTACCCGCCGCGGAGGGCCGTCCGCGCGGAAGCAAGGGTGATCCTTTGCCCGCTGCGGAGGTGATCAGCCTCATCGCGAAGAACGACGGCCCCCGCTCGATCGAGCCCTACGCGCTCATCGCGGGCGTGTGCGGGTACGAGGGCGAACACGCCTTGCATTCGCCCTGCCGCGACGCGCGCGCGATGCGTGACGCCCTCCTCGATCGGTACGGATACAAGCGCGAAAACATCATTTATCTCGTCGACCAGCCCGCGCCCGGCGACAAGACCGACGGCGCGCCCACGGCCGAAGGGCTCAAGCTCGCGGTCGAGAAGTTCCGCGCCCGGTTCGGCGACAAGGAGGACAGCTCGTTCCTCTTTTATTACTCGGGCCACGGCGGATACATCAAAGGCGCGCGCCAGGATTATGGCGTCCTCCAGCCGGCGGAGTTCTTCGGCAAGCTCTCGGGCCTGCCGAGCTCGCACAAGGGCTGGGACATGCAGGATCTCGTCTCCGATATTCGCAAAGGCGTGCCCTCGAAACACGTGCTGTTGCTCCTCGATTGCTGCTACAGCGGATGGGCCGTGGGGGCAAAAGGGGATGACGAGCTCGAGACGCACCTCGGTTCGCTCTGGAAGGAGCGCGCGGAGGTCGTCTTGACGGCGGGCAGCAAGGGCCAGCGGGCGTGGGAGGACGATCCGGACGAACGGGCGTGGGCCTGGGGCGGGCATTCCGCGATGACGGCGTTCGTCCTCGAGGGGCTCGCCGTTTCGGCCGCGGGGACGGCGGCGGCCGATATGAACCAGGATCACGTGGTGACGGACGAGGAGCTCGCCAAATACGTCAAGGAGCGCGTGCCGCGTTCGGTGAAATCGCAGAAGGACGCGAAGCAGACGCCGACCCTCTTCCGTTTCGACGCGAGCCTGCCGAAGAGCGGGCAATTCCTGTTCGTCCCCAAGCCTTGACGTGCGCTGAAAGAAGCTGAACCATCAAGGTTTGGCGAGCTCGGCCTGGATGGCCTTCACGATCACGTTCGTGTCGAAGGAATCGTTCGGGTTGTTCGGATCGTCGCCGGGGTAGGTGGACGAGGTCCACTGCGCGACGAGCTTTCCATCCTTGGAAATCAGATACTTGTGGAAGTTCCACAAGGGCTCGATCGTGGGCGCGGGCCCGGGGTTCTGCTGCGAGAGGAGCCATTGCCACACAGGCTGCGGGACGACCGGACCGGCGCCGTCGGTGTCCTTGACGTGGTCGATGGCGAATTGCTTGAACGTGAGACCGTAACTCTCGATGCACCCGTCGATCTGACCGTCCGAACCTCCTTGGTTGAAATCGTTGCTCAGGAAACCGAGCACATGAAAACCTTGACCACCGAGCTTCTCCTCCAGGACCTGGAGGCCCGCATATTGCGGTGTATAGCCTCAAGCTGCGGCGGTGTTGACGATGAGCAGGACCTCCCCGCGGTACTTGCAGAGCGAGACCGGCTCGATGTCGTCGAGGTCGTACGACTCGGCTTCCATCTCATAAAGGCTGCCGGGCTCCGCGGGCGGGTCGCATACGAACGACATCGATCCACCCGCGCCGCCGGAGCCCACGCCGGACGAGCTCGCCACGGCACCGACGCCGGGCGAGGACGACGAGGACGCGACCGTCGTCGTGCCGCCATTCCCGCCCGTACCAGGCCCGCCCGTGCCTCCCGTGCCGCCGGCTCCGCTCGTGGCTTCGCCGCTGCCCGAAGAACAAGCGAATGCGCCGAGCGTGAAGGCCAAGGCAGCGCCCCATCGCTCCGAATCATGCCAAGTTCCCATCATCTCGCCTCTCCGCGGCCCGAGGGCCGCCGCCAGGAAGCGGGCAGTCTATCAAAAATAGACCCCCCACGGCGCGATTCCGTGCAGAATGCGCCTCGCCTCGATGCTCGCCGAAAACACGGTCTTCGCCGGACGTTACCGGATCGTGCGCCGGATCGCGGCGGGCGGGATGGGCGCGGTCTACGAGGCGCGCCACCTCGAGACCGAACGGCCCTCGGCGCTCAAGGTGATGCTCCCGCACGTCGCCGAGAGCCCCGCGCTCCGCGAGAGGTTCCGGCTGGAGGCGCGCGCGGCGGCGCTCGTCGAGAGCACACACGTCGTCGAGGTGCTCGACGCGGGCGTCGACGAGGCGACTTCGAGCCCGTTCCTCGTGATGGAGCTCCTGCGCGGTGAGGATCTCGGCAAGAGGATAGCGCGGCTCGGATCGCTGCCGCCGAGCGAAGTCGCGACGTGGATCACGCAGGCCGCGCGGGGGCTCGATGCGCTTCATGCCGCGGCGATCGTGCATCGGGATCTGAAGCCCTCGAACCTCTTTCTCGCGGAGCGCGCGGGCGAGGCGCCGCGGATCAAGGTGCTCGATCTCGGGGTGGTGAAAAGCATGGCCGAGACGGCGGGCTCGACCGCGGCCGTGGGGACGCCGTTCTACATGGCGCCCGAGCAGCTGCGGAACGGCAAGATCGGGCCGGCGACGGACGTGTACGCGCTCGGCATGGTGGCGTATTCGTTGCTCGTCGGGCGCGTGTACTGGGACGCGGAGGCGAAGGCTTCTTCGAGCACGCTCTCGTTCGCGCTGACGACGCTCGAGGGTCCGAAGGAGGCTGCGTCGGTGCGCGCGGCGGCCGTTGGGGTATCGCTGCCGGAGGCGTTCGACGCGTGGTTCGAACGCGCCACGGCGAAAGAGGCGGACGACCGTTTCCCGAGCGCAGGCGCCGCAGCCGAGGCGCTCGAGCGCGCGCTCGGCGTGCAAGGCGAGGCGGAATCAGTGGAGGCGCACGTACGTCTCGTTCCGCGAGAAACGAAGGGTTTGCCCCAGCCTGGGGCAACCGAGGCGCGCACGCGTACGCTCTCGCTCGACGGCGAGGACAAAGAAAAACTTCCCTCGCGCGCCCTCGCGCTCGCAGCCACGGAAGCGGCGTCGGTCGCGCAGGTTTCGTCGGACAAACCACGCGTTCGCTGGAAGTTCCCCGCGGCGCTGGGGATCCTGGCGATCACCGTGGGCCTCGGGGTCACGCTCCGGAGGACGGAGGCGCCTCGACGGGATGCGTTCGTCGAGGCCATCGAGTGCACCGCCGCGACGATCACCGGACAGGGCGCGACGCCCGAGCTTGCGGACGCGCTCGGAAAAGGCGCATGTGCGCGCCTCGGGGTCGAGCTTGGTGTGGCCTGGAAGGAAGCACCGGGCGCAAAACTCGAGGTGACAGCGGAGATCAGCGAGGGCGGCGCGGCGAAGGTCACGCTCTTGATCGCAGGCAAGAAGGCCGAAGGGACGGGGAATACGCCGATCGTCGCGACAAACGCCGCGATCCAGGCGCTCTTGCCAGCCCTCGCCGAGCCGCCCATGTCGAAGGAGCGTCTCGTGGCGTGGGGGGCTCGAGACGCGGCGAGTGTGCGGCGGATCGAGCGCGCGGTATGGCGGCGCGGGCTCGGCTTCGCGGCGCGAGACGGGGTCGATGCCGAAGCGCTTGTCCGGACAGACCCAGAGTCACCCGTACCGCACCTCTTGCTCGCGTGTGATCTTCGGAGCCGCGACAAGGCGCGCGCGGCGGCTGCAACGGAAGAGACGCTCCGGCGCCTCTCGAGGTTGTCGCCGAAGCGAGCGGCCCTGCTCGAAGGTGTTTTGCGTACCTACGTTCAGCCCTCGAAGGAGGACGTCGATCGGGGTGTGCAGCTCCTGATCCAGTCGTACGGTGAGCTCGCGGAGGACCCGGATTTCGCGGTGCTTTACACGTCGTGCGGGTGCATCCAGACGGATCAGACGTTGCCGATGACCGACTGGCTCGCGAAGCGATGGCCCTCGATGTCGCTGCCGATCCTGCGCTGCGCGCTCCCCTCGGCGAAGGCGGATGCCGCGCGGTTCACGCGGTTCCTCGGCTGGATGGACGCGACGCTGCCGGAGCTGCGTGGCGAGTGGATCGAGACGCTCCTCGCAGCAGGCAGGATCGAGGAGGCGCGCGGCGCGCTCGGTCTGCGGCGTGGGCTCGGCGTGGAGACGGCGACGCGCGTGGATCTCGCGCGGGATCGGGCCCTCATCGCGTTCGCCTCGCTCGATGGACGCGCGGCGATCGCTGCCGCCGAGGAGCTGCTCGGCGAGCCCGATCCAGAGACGAACCACGAAGGCGCGCAGATGCGGATCGCGGGGATGCTCCTCGCGGGGAGGGTCAACGATGCCTTCGCGGCGTGGGGGCTCGAGATAGGCCGTCAGAAGGCCATGGGACGTACCGATCACGCGGACGGGCTCGCAGGCGACGAGCTCCGGATTCGCCGCTTGCTCGGGCGCGAAGCGACGACGGAAGAGACGCGCGCTGCGGAGGGCAAACCCCGGGCCTTCGAAACGGGCCTCGCCTTCGAGGCGCAGGGCGCGAACAAAGAAGCGGAGGAAGCCTACCGGCGTTGCCTCGCGCGTCCGTGGCATGGGCCGTTCGATGCGATCGCGGCGCGTATCCGGCTCGCCGAGATCACGCGCGCGGCGGGCAGGCTGGAGGAGACACGCGCTCTCGAGACCGTCGTGGAGAAGGCCTGGGACGGGGCGGATCCGGGCCTGGGCGACGCCGTTCGCCGGATGAAGTAAAACGGTCGGGCATGACGAGCAGCGACACGAAGACGCTCTCGCCCACCCGGGACGCGCGAGACCGCGCGGCGATCCGCGCACCTCTGCTTTTCCTCTGCCTCGAGAGCCACCGCCCGCTCGCCCCCGCCGCGCGCCTCTCGCTCGCGAGGATCGACGAGGTCACGTTGGGCCGGGGGGCGGCGCGATCGTTTGAGCACGTAGCATCGAGCGGTCGCTCGGGCCGGCTGTCGGTGCGCGTGGACGACGCCTGGATGTCCACGAACCACGCGCGGATCGGGAAGGTCCTCGGCCGCTTCACCATCGAGGACAGCGGCTCGAAAAACGGGACACGCGTGAACGGCGAGCCGGTGACACGCGCGGCGCTCGCGGACGGGGATCTGATCGAGCTTGGCCGTACGTTTTTCGTGTTCCGTGACAACCTCGAGGTGGCTCCCGGTGATCCGCCGATCGTCGAGGTCTCTGCGAACACGGCAAAAGCCCCTGGCCTCGCGACGCTTTTGCCCTCGCTCGCCCGCGTGTACGAGACCCTCGTGATCCTCGCGCGGGCGGGTTTGCCCGTGCTCGTGACGGGCGCGACGGGGACGGGCAAGGAGGTGACGGCGCGCGCGATCCACGCGATGTCGGAGCGGCCGGGCGCGTACGTCGCCGTGAACTGCGGGGCGCTGCCCGAGTCGCTCGTGGAGGCCGAGCTTTTTGGTCATCGGCGCGGCGCGTTCTCGGACGCGAAGGAAGATCGTCCCGGCCTCGTGCGCGCGGCGGATCACGGCACCCTGTTCCTCGACGAGATCGGCGAGCTACGGCCGCCCGCGCAGGCCGCGCTTTTGCGTGTGCTCGAGGAGCGCGAGGTGCGGCCGATCGGGGCGACGGCGCCCGTGAAGGTGGACGTGCGGTTCGTGTCGGCGACGAACCGTGGCCTCGAACGAATGGTGGACGCGGGGACCTTCCGCGCGGACCTTTTCCATCGGCTCGCCGGTCACCGCATCGAGCTTTTGCCGCTGCGGGAGCGTCGCGAGGATCTGTGGCTCGTCGCGGCATCCCTCATCGAGCGTCACGCGGGGCCCGACGCGGCGCGCGCGCGGCTGCATCCGTCGGCGGCGCGGGCGATGTTCGAATATGGTTTCCCCGGGAACGCGCGTGAGCTCGAAAAGGTGCTCGGCGCGGCGCTCGCGCTCTCGGCGGGGGGCGAGATCACGCTCGAACACCTGCCCCCCTGGGCGCGCGGCGAGGGCGGCGCGGACGAGCCTCCGGCGCCTGCGGAACCTCCGGAAAAAGAAGGCGACGACGAACCCCTGCGTGAAGAGCTCGTGCGTCTCTTCCGCGAGCACAAGGGCAACGTATCCGCGGTGGCGCGCGTGATGGGGAAAGCGCGAATGCAAGTGCAGCGCTGGATGAAGCGGTATGGGATCGAGGCGGAGGCCTATAAAAAGTAGGGGTGCAACGGGTGCAACAGGGGGTGCAACGGGTGCAACAGGGG
>JANMGF010000144.1:0-9096 GCA_031374535.1 Polyangium sp. (in: bacteria) | reverse complement strand
CGCCGTGGTCAAGCTCGAAGGCGGCCCGGAGGCGCGCGCGCCGGGCGCCGAGGTGGCCGTCTCGGTGGACGCTCCGTCGATCCCCACGGGGAAGGCGCTGCTCACGGTCGAGACGAAGCGGAGCGTGGTGCGCGCGAAGGTCCCGAGCGAAAGCGCGCTCGAAGCGATGCCCGAGAACGAGGCCTGGGAGGCGATGCGCGCGGGTTATGCGGCCGCGTCGGACAAGGTGGTCTCGCGGGTGGAGGAGGCCGTCACGTCCGGGCGCGCGCGCTTCCGGGTGAAAATGCCGAGCGAGCCAGGAGTGTACGCGATCAAGGTCTTCGTCGCGGGGAGCGGGGACGCGGCGATGGGGCATGCGCGGGTGA
The DNA here is from genome assembly GCA_031374535.1 of Polyangium sp. (in: bacteria). Lineage (GTDB taxonomy): Bacteria > Myxococcota_A > Polyangia > Polyangiales > Polyangiaceae > Polyangium. The sequence continues at coordinate 8,731 of JANMGF010000144.1, read as the reverse complement.
ACATCGCGGCGCCCCGGTGAGCGGCGTTCACTCGACCTTCACGGTCACGGCCACGTCGCGGTTATCAATCACGCATTGCTCGGACGTACAGACCGAAAAGTAAAACTTCCCCGCCACCTTCGCGTCCCCGGCAGTTTGCGGGACGAATGGCACGCGCATCACGGCGCGGTTCGCCGACACGCTCACGCCTTCCGCTCGTACGATCGCCGTCGGATACGTGACGCCCGCAGGCGCCGCGCCGAGCTTCATTTTGTACGGATATTCTTGATTGCAGTGAAACTCGCCCTTCGGGACGAGCACCACCTCGACGAAGCCCTGCTGCCCCGCCTTGTACCGGCCGGACGATTGCATCCACAGGCTGAAGCTCTGCTCGCCCACCTTCGGCGACACGACCGGCGGGGGCGGCGGAGCCTCGGGCGGAGGCGGCGCAGCGGCGACCGTCGGTGCAGGTTCGGGGCTCGCGGCCTTAGAGGGCGCGGCGCCGGGGGCTGGGATCTTCGGCGCGGAGGCGCCCTGGGCTTGGGCGGCGGAAGGCGTCTTTTCAGGCTCGGGGGCGGGCGCCGCGGCGACCGGGGCCTCGGGCGAAGGAGAAGGCGCGGGCTTTTCGAGCGCAGGAGGCGGGGTCTTCGCTTCGGCCTTGGCTTCCGGTTGGCTCGATCCGCGGCCGGGTTCCGGGGTCGGTTGCGTCGCGCCCTCGTTGCAGCCCGCAGCGAGGAGCGACGCCGCGGCGACGAGCGCCCCCGTGAAAACGCGATGGAGCGCCGCCGTCCGAATCGAGCCGTGCGAGAGAGCCATACCATTCGGTATCCGATCCGGCCGCCCGCGTAAAGCTCCCGCTCGGGCAAGGGCCCGCACGATAACGACCTCCGCCTGGAGCACGACGCATTGCGTGCTGCGAACTGTCCTTTACGTGGTCGTCTTCCCCGGAAGCTTCTTCCACGCGGTGATCGCCGTCCCCACGGCGACGATCGCCGCCACGATCGCCACGGCGCCCCGGGCCCGCGGCCCATCCCCGAGCAAGCCGCTCTTCCAGGTGACCTCGAAGAGCCCGCCGCGCAGCCCCACGCCTGCGAACAGGATGAAGCCCGCGTGCGCCGCGACCGAAGCCCACGCGACCCCGGTGCGCGCCCAGAGCACCGCGAAGACCCCGCCCTGCGCCGCCACGAGCACGAGCGATTCCCACGAGGCACCCGGCACGAGCGCGAGCGCGGCGACCCCCGCGAGCACCGCATACCCGATCCCCAAACGCGCATCGAGCCCGACACGCGCCGCGACCACGAGCGGCAGCCCTCGGTAGAGCAGCTCGTCCCGCGTCGCCATGGCTGCCGCGCGGAGGAGGGCAAACCCGAGCGAGCCCGACGGATGGCCCGCTGAGGCCGTGGCAAACCCGGCGACCACGCTCACGAGGAGCGGGACGAACACCAGCACGACCGCGACGCCGAGCCCGAGACCGATCCCCCGGAGCGCGCGTCGTCGAGGCTCCTTCCCGGTGCTCGTGTCCGGGTCCCATCGAACGCCGGCGCGGTACGTCCCGAGGTCCACGAGGATCGCGCCGACGAGGGCCGCGACGAGCGGATTACGACCGACGAGGACCTCGGCCAAACGCACGGCGCCCGCGATGCCGAGGAGCCACGCCGCGCCCTTGGCGATCTCGCGGAGCGCGCTCGGGCGTGCGTCGAGCCGTACGGTCGCGGAAGGCACGGGCCGCATGGTGGCATGTTTCCCGCGCGTGGGCCGCCTCGACAGACAGGCGTTGCGGGCCGGATCGCCTTGGAGTAGCTTGCGCGCGCTTTCCGCCTGCGCGTGTTTCGTGCGTGCGGACTGCGAAACGCGTGGAGAAGAGATCCATGGTCCGAGCGCCGGCGATGCAAGACAACGATCTCGATTCGAGCGGCTCCGTGCTGGGGCGCGGGACGCGCGTGCGTGGCCGCATCCAGGGCGACGGGGACCTCCGCGTCGAGGGCGCGATCGAGGGCGGCGTGAGCCTCACGGGCGAGCTCTCGATCGACGAGGGCGCCGAGGTGACCGGCGACATCGAGGCCTCGGCGGTGACGATTGCCGGCACCTTGACCGGGGATGTCTCGGCGCGTGGTCCCGTCGCGATTCGCGCCTCGGCGAAGGTCTCGGGCAACCTCGGTGGGACGGAGGTCAGCCTCGACGAGGGGGCCGAGTTCGCCGGGCGTATCGAGGCGGAGTTCGAGTTGCCGGCCGAGCTCACGGGTGGCCGGGCCGGTGGTCGGTAAGAGTTTTCAGACGGTCACGAACGCGCTTTGGCGCGCGCGCGGCTGAGGGAGCGTGGAAGGTGGCGGGTACGATCATCGGCAGTGGCATCACGATCGAGGGGGAGATCACCTCCGACGAGGAGGTGGTCGTCGCCGGCACGGTTCGCGGCAGGCTCAGCGTCGACGGCGGCGTGACCGTCGAGGGAGGCGCGGTCGTCGAGGCGGACATCGCGGCTTCGTCCCTCTCGGTCGGCGGCAATGTGACGGGCAACGTGAGCGCCTCGGATCGCGTGGATTTGCTGACCGGCGGGCGCCTCATCGGCGACGTCAAGGCGGCGCGTTTGACCATCGCAGACGGTGCCTCGTTCAAGGGCAACGTCGACATGGACGTGTAGCCGATGACGACCCCCTCCACCCTCGGCCGTGGGACCACGATCCGCGGCTCCATCCGCGGCGACGGGGACCTCGACCTCCACGGCTTCGTGGAGGGCAGCGTCAACGTCCAGGGCGAGCTCCTCATCGGGGAGACGGCCCTTGTCAAGAGTGACGTGTTTGGTCGCCGCGTCATCGTGCGCGGCGCGGTCTCCGGCAACGTGTCGGCGACGGAGCTCGTCGTGCTCGAGCCTGGCGCGCGCGTCGTCGGTGACATCGGCGCGCCGCAGATCGGCATCCGGCCTGGCGCGCTCGTTCGCGGCAACGTCTCGACCGGCGGCCCGTTGCCTGTCCGCGCGGAGAAACCTGCGGCTGCAACTGCCCAGGCGGCCCCTGCACGAGGTCGTCCTGCGGCCGTGGCGGCGCCTGCTCGTGCCGTGGCGACGCCTGCGCGTGCCGCGGCGGCCCCGATGCCTGCTCGTCCTGCGCCCGCGCCTGCTCGTCCTGCGCCCGCGCCTCGACCGGCCCCTGTGCGTGCGGCGCCCGTGCCCGTGCCCGTTCCGGTGGCGGCTCCTGTGGCTCCTGCGCCCGAGCCTGCTTTTGCGGCTGCTGGGGACGAGGAGCCCGAAAGCGCGCCTGCTGAACATTCCGGCGGCCCCCCGCCTCCGGTCGTGCCTTCGGTGCCCAAGGGGGCCAAGGCGCAGATCAGGCGCGGTAAGGGATCGAAGTGAGCAAAACCGAGCGAGAGCGGCTCGTCGAGCTGCTCCGCGAGCGATCGTTCGAGCGCAAACGAGTCGTCCTGGCCTCCGGGCGCGAGAGCGACTTCTTCATCGACTGCAAGCAGACGGCCTTGACCGCCGAGGGGCACTTCCTCCTCGGCGCGCTCATGTACGAAGCGCTCGAAGGCCTGCCACGTTGCGACGCGGTGGCGGGCGTGGAGCTTGGCGGCTGCCCGCTCGCGAGTGCCGTCTCGTTGACCAGTTTCGTACGAGGCCGCCCGCTGCCTGCGCTTTACGTGCGCAAGGAAGCGAAGGACCACGGCTCGAAGCGGCTCATCGAGGGGGATCGCGCGCTCGTGCCGGGGATGGCGGTCGTGATGCTGGAGGACGTGATCACGACGGGTGGGTCGACGTTGAAGGCGGTCGACAAGATCACGGCGGCGGGGGCGCGGGTCGTGGGCGTGGTGGCGATTGTGGATCGGCTGGAAGGTGGGGCGGAGGCGATTCGTGACGCGGGGCTGCCCGTGGTCGCGATATGCACGCGGCGGGATTTCATTCCGGACGCGTGATCGCGTGCCTCGTGGGGCGAACTTCCGACCCCGGACACGAGCCATCGCGGAAGGCGTCGTAGCCTTCCCCTGATCGCGTGGACGCCTTCCCCTGATCGCGTAGACGCCTTCCTCGACCGCGTGGACGCCTTCCCCTGACCGCGTGGACGCCTTCCCCTGACCGCGTGGACGCCTTCTTCGACTGCGTGGACGCCTTCTTCGACCGCGTGGACGCCTTCCCCAGATCGCGTGGACGCCTTCCCCTGATCGCGTGGACGCCTTCCCCTGACCGCGTGGACACCTTCCCCTGACCGCGTGGACGCCTTCCCCTGACCGCGTGGACGCCTTCTTCGACCGCGTGGACACCTTCCCCCCATCGCGTCTACGGCGATGGAAGGGATGCGAGGAGGTCATCGCGCCCGATGCTGGACCAGGCGGCGCGGGCGGCGTCGAGGTGGTGCTGGTGGAGGGCTTCGGTGGGGGCGAGGGTGGCGAGGCGCACGTGGGTCTGGCCGATGGAGACGGGCTCGGCGATACGCTGGTAGAGGCGGAGGGCCTCTTCGAAGCGAGCGCGCGCGGTGTCGTGATCGGAGCGCCGGAGCGCGACGTCGCCGAGGCTCTGGATGCAGTTGGCCTCGCCGAGGACGTCGCCGACCTTTCGGAAGAGCGTCAAGGCGGATTCGTAACGGGCGCGCGCGGTGTCGTCGTCTTCAGAGTGGAAAAGCGCGGTGTCGCCGAGGCGCTGGATGCAGTTGGCCTCGCCGAGGATAGAGCCGACCTTTCGGAAGAGCGTCAGGGCTTCTTCGTAGCGAGCGTGCGCGGTGTCGTAATTGAAGCGATTGAACGCGATGTCGGCGAGGCTCTTGATGCAGTCGGCCTCGCCGAGGATAGAGCCGACCTTTCGGACGAGCGTCAGGGCTTCTTCGTAGCGAGCGCGCGCGGTGTCGAGATCGGAGCGCCGATATGCGCTCTGCCCCAACCAAAACAACCCCTCCGCCTGCTCCTTGTCCCGCCCCTCCGCCTCGAACACCTCCACCGCCCGCGAGAGCTCCGCCTCCGCCTCCGCATATCGATATGCCCGCGCGAGCGCCTGTCCCAGCCGCAGCCTCAACCGCGCCGCCTCGATCTCCGAATACCCCGTCCTCCGCCCGAGCACCCCCTGCAAAATTCCCGATAACCTCTCCACCTCCGCCGCCGCATCTGGATCCGGCGGCTCGTATGCCATTGCCCTCGCCGGCGGCTCGCTCTTCGGCCCTTCCCCCGTCGCATGCACGCTCAATTCGTACGCCCGCCAGCTCACCAGATCCGGCCCGCTCAACGAAAGCGCCACGAACGCCTCATCCGACGCCACGATCACGAGCGGCCCCGGAATCCACCTCGGCAACGAATCCCGCGCGAAGTTGAAGCTCGCGAGCGGCGGGGACGCCTGATCCCCCACGATATGCTGCTCCAGCCCCGTCAGCACCACCATCGTCCGCTCGGCATCTTCGAGTCCGAGGTCCCTGAGCCGATAGTGTGGCCATTCCCCCGGCTGAAGCTCCACCTCCACGAGCGGCGGCACCTCGTCCTGTCCCGCCCAGGCACGCAATCGCGCCAGGATCTCCTCCCGCACGGGCCCCGACGGCGCGTGGACGAAGATCAGCCTGAACCCACGGCTCCCCGCGAGCGCCTCGCGCAACGAATCCGCTCGACCGTTCGTATCGATATCGAGCGGGATTCGTTTCATGCGGGCGCCTTCGCCGGATCGGCGTCACGAAACGCTCGCGTCCGCCGCGCGAACGGGTGCACGTCGTACCAGGTCTCCCCGTTGTATTCGAGCACGACGAGCTGGTAGAGCAGCCATTGCTTCATATCGTCGTCGAACTTCTCCGGGAACGAGCCGGTCTTGACGATATGGTGCAGATCCCGAAGAATACCGCGCCCCTGGAGCAGCCGCTCCATGCCGCTGACGAACTCCTTGACGACGACGTCCACATCCTCGCGTGCGAGCCCGAGGTCTCGTTTGTTCAGAACGCCGGTCGTCACGATCCGGAACAGATCACGGATCGATCCGCCCGATTGAACGATCGCGTGGCGCACCGCCTCCTCGTTCGCGAATACCACCGACAGATCGATGCGTCGCGCGAGCAGAGCACGGAGCGCTGCGATGCCCGCTTCTTCGGGGGCGTCGACAACCTCCCCGCGCTTGCGGACGGCCACCATCGGCAGCACCACGTCACAAGGCCCGTTGAACATCTGCCGGAGCCGGCCCTGCGTGAAGTGCAGCGTCACCGGGATCGTGACGATCTGGTGCACGGGCAGGTTCTGGATCAGCGGGAGCTGCTCGAGGAAAAACAGGTCGTGCGTGGTGCGCTTGGTGTTGTCGCCGAGCGGTAGCCGCTCCATGCGGTCGAGCTTGTCCACGATGAGGACCAGATCTTCCACGCCTTGCTTGACGAGGGACGCTCGCACCTCCTGGATCAGATCCGAGAGCGTCTCCATCAATGACGTGACCTCTTTCGCCGCGCGCTCGCGAAATGCCTTCTGGAGGCCGTAGGAGGTCTTGAACGTGACCTTCAGCTTGCCCACGCCCACGGGCATCTCGCCCTCGATCGTCACGCCGGCTTCCTTCACCCACGAAACGATGCTCTTCCACAGCTTCTTCGCCGTCGTCGACGCGCTCGCGAACTTGCCCAGCTCCGGGTCGTCGAGGATCGCCGCGAACATCGTCGCGAGCAGCTCCGGCAGCCCGACGTCCCGTATGTCGAGGTATCGCTCGAGATCGATGAAGACCACGTGGAACGCGCGGCCTTCCTTGTCCTTTTCGAGCCTGCCCGAGAGCCACCGCAGCTCGGTCGACTTGCCGCTGCCGATATGGCCGCTGAGGAGCTGGACCGTGTATCGACCCGCACGCGCCGCGCGGATGCAATCCTCCATCCGCACGATCCGTTCGCCGCCGCGCACGCTCGACAGATCGGCGCGAAGCTCGTCGAGGTCGACGCCGACCAGGTCGAACCACGGATCACACGCGGCCTGGACGTCCCGCGACGTGCGCGCCGGTAGATGGAGCGCTTCCGTCAGCACGAGCGTCGGTCGTACGTAGAGAGCCATACGGCCGCCACTCTGCCCCAACCCGCCGAGGATCGCCACTCGGCGGATCTTCCGATCCCCCCTATGTCCCCGAGGAGATCCCTACGACGCGCGAACCCTTACTCCGCCGCCTCCGCCACCTTCTCCAGCAACGGAAACCCCGCCGCTTCTCTCTGCGCGAGGTAACTCTCTGCCACGAGCCTTGCCAGCCCGCGTACCCTTCCGATGAACCTCTGCCGCTCCGTCACGCTGATCGCCCCGCGCGCATCCAGCACGTTGAACCGGTGCGCCGCTTTCACCACGAAATCGTACGCCGGCAGCACCAGCGCCTTCTTCGGATCGGGCTTCGCGCCCTTCGTGTTCGCGTCGACCCCCCGGAACAAGAGCCGCTTCGCCTCGGACTCGCACTTGTCGAACGCCGCGAAATGCTCCTCGACGTCGGCTTCCTCGAAGTTGTACGTCGACCACTCCCACTCCGCGCGCTGGTAGAGCTCGCCGTACCGCACCACGTGCCCGCCCGACCGCGAATACGCGAGGTCGTACACGCTGTCCTTGTCCTGCAGGTACATCGCGATCCGCTCGAGCCCGTACGTCAGCTCGCCCGAGACCGGCCGGCAGTCGATGCCGCCCACCTGCTGGAAATACGTGAACTGCGAGATCTCCAGACCGTCGAGCCACACCTGCCAGCCGAGGCCCCACGCGCCCAGCGTCGGCGACTCCCAGTCGTCCTCGATGAAACGAACGTCGTGCTGCAAGGGATCCGTACCCAGCGCGCGCAAGGACTCCAGGTAGAGCTCCTGGATGTTCAGCGGGCTCGGCTTCAGGATCACCTGGAACTGGTGGAACTGTTGCAAGCGGTTCGGGTTCTCGCCGTAGCGGCCGTCCGTGGGCCGCCGCGAGGGCTCGACGAAGGCCACGTTCCACGGCTCCGGTCCGAGCGCGCGGAGGAACGTCGCGGGGTTGTACGTGCCTGCGCCGACCTCGGAGTTGTACGGTTGCACGACGAGGCAGCCGCGCTCGGCCCAGAAGCGCTGGAGCGTCAGGATGATGTCTTGGAACGTCATGGCGACGGGCAGCCATACCCCAGGCCTGACCGCTCGTCGACGCCCTCCTGATGCCCCCCTGATGCCCCCGACGACCCACCCAACGTCCAGGCTTCGTGAGGATCGGGGATCGACCCCTCGATTTCCCTTGCAAGGAATCCCTGAAGGATGAACAATCCATGGGCACACGTTGAACAAACCTGGTACAAAATGGTGTACACTGGAAAACAGTGTTGACGCCCTCCTGGAGGAGCGATAGCTCCAAATGACCAGGCGACAAAAATCTGACGCTTGTTTGGTAAGTGACCTCAGGGTCGCAGGGACTGCTGGAGTTCGAGAACGAGTCCCTCGAAAGGACGGTCCGATGCCGCGCATCCTCATCATCGACGACGACGCATCCTTTGGCGCGAGCGCCGTGCGGACCCTGGAGGGCGCAGGCTTTTCAGCCCGTTTCCATCGTGGCCCCTTCGGGAGCCTGCAAGCCATCCGCGAGACCCTCTGCGACGTCGTGCTCCTCGACGTCAACATGCCGAAGCTCGACGGCCCCCTCCTCGTCCGCATGATCCGCGACGCTTTTGGCCGCGGCGGGGTCAAGGTCGTGCTCTGCAGCAACATGGAGCCCGGACCCCTCGAGCGCCTCGCGAAGGTGATGGGCGTCCACGGCGCGGTCCCCAAGCAGATGCCCGAGTCGCTGCTCGTGGATCAAGTTCGCTCCGCATTGCCCCGCTCAGCCCAGGCCTTGAGCTAGACGTACAGCT
>JANMGF010000123.1:0-5804 GCA_031374535.1 Polyangium sp. (in: bacteria) | reverse complement strand
GTGCACGATCTCGCCCACCTCGAGCACGTGGACCGTGTGCGGTGATCGCAACATCGAAAGCACCCGCGCCTCACGCTCGAGCCGCGCCGCCGCCTGCGCGAAGAGCCCTCGATCGCCGCGAAACACCTTCACCGCGGCGTCCTTCCCCCGCCCGACGTCCCTCCCGCGATACACCGCCCCCATCGAGCCCGCGCCGATCCGCCCGAGGATCACGTACCGCCCGGCGATCATCGTCCCCAGAAAGGGATCTCCATCCGCATTGGCGAGGACCCCCGGCGCCACGAGGCCAAGCCCGTCGTGCGGGCAAAACGACACCTCCGCCGCCCGCTCGGCCGGCGTGGGCCGGTGGTAACGGCAGCGAGGGCAGATGAGCCCGGTCAGCGATCGAACCGTGGTTTTGCCCTCGGTGGGCGGTGAAACCATCAGCGAAGCTTGCAGGCGTACTCGCCCGCCATCACGAAGGCCCGGCGACAGACCACGTCGACCGTCCGCTTCGCGGTCACCATCTCGAACGTCTGCCCGAACGGCGTCCGCTCGAGCCGCGTCACCTGCGCCCGGCAGCTCGGGCCCTGCTCGCCGCACGCCACGGCCGCCGCCGCGCGCTCGACGTCGGCGTTGTCCATCATGACGTTGACCACGGCGCCGACGCTGAACGCGACGCAGAGGACGAAGATCGAGATCTGCCCGGCGCGCTTCATGATACGCGCATCCTAGCAGAGCGGACGGACGCGCCGAGCCCGAGATCCGGGCCCTCACGCCGCGGCAACTTACAGCTTGATCCCGTTGTTCGGGATCGGCTCGAAGCTCTGCCGGCGCGCCTCGAACTTTCCCCGCACGAACGCCCCGAGCACGGGCGCGATGTTCGCCGGGACATCCTCGTCCCACTCCCCGCCGTCGATCGCGTCCCGCGGAAACAGATCCGGCGCCAGCAGGAAGAAGCTAGGCACACGCTCGTGCGGCATCTTCAGCCCTGTCAGGTCCTCCTCGAACGCGTCGATGTCCACCCGGACGAGGCGCGTTCGCGAAAGCGCCGTCTGCATGAGCGGATCCCCGAGCGACGTCGACACGCTTCGGCACGGAACACATGGATTGCGCGTCGTCATCACGACGAGCGTCTCCCCCGCCGCAGCCGCGTCCGCGCGTTGCCTGGCGAGCTCCTGCGAGAGCGACGACACCGACGCGCCCACGTCGACGATCGTGATGTTCCCCTCCTTGTGTACCGTCGTTTCCTTCTGGAGAGCGGGCACGGCTTTCGGGGGCGACGCCGGATCCGTCGCCTCGACCGACCCCTCCGGCTTCACGGGCACCTCGGCCACGGCCAGGCTCGCCACCGATTCCATCTGCGCCTCGGCCCGCCGTTCCATCGACCACACCCCGAACGCAATGGCGGCGCCCCAGGCGACCGTCAGGCAGGTCCCGAGCGCCATCCCCAGCGTCGCCAGGACATACCCTCGACGCGGCGCCTCCGCGCCCTCGAGCTCCCGCCGCGCGGACCAGCCGAACACGATGGCGGCGACCGAGCCCAGAGGGCCGCCCACGAGCGGCGCCAGCACCGAGGTCAAGGCCAGCGGCGAGAGGGGCTTTTTTTGCGGCCCCCTCGGCCCCCGCAGGTACGGATCCGAGAGGGGTGGCAGCTCCGCGGACCTCGGCGAAATGGCCTCGCTCACCTCCCCCATGCTAGCGCCGAATCGCGCGTACGCTTGCAAACCAAATATGGACGGAATCCAATGTCCCCACCGTGCAGAAGGGATGCTCCAGATCCCCGCGCCGCGTGGTAGGAGGAAGGGGCCCTCTCATGATCGAACCGGCCCGCTCCTCCGTTTTTCCTCGAGCCCCGGCCCCCCGGCTCGTGTCCGTGACGATCGGCGATTACGCGGCGCTCGGCAGCAACACGATCGAGCTCACCATCTCCCCGCGCCGCACCGTGCTCCTCGCGAAGGGCGGCACCACCGCGTCCTTGCTCGTGCAGGGCATCGCGGAAGGCGCGCACATCGCCGTGCACGCGCTGAGCGACCCGGAAAAACCCCGCCATTTCCGCTGCGAGTTCGAGGGCGATCGCGGCGAACACCTCATCTACGCCTACGACCGCCGCTTCCAGGACCTCGACGACGACGACGAGCCCTTCCCGCCCTCGATGCGCTGGGAAGAACGCGCGGCCCGGACAGACGAGGAGAACGTGGACCTCTGGACGGTGCGTGATCGACGCGCCGTCTTCGGCGACGGGACCCGCCTCTCGCTCCCCTCCGGCGTCGGCGCCCTCGCGCTCGCGGGCGAGTCGGACGATCGCGTGCCCGAGGACGCGCGACGCATCCGCTCCTATCTCGAAGGCATTCGCTGGCTCGGCCTCGCGCTCGTGCGCCCCGCGGCCGAGGATCGCGCAGGCGTCACGCTCACCGGCCGATCGGGTGTCCTCTGGACCTCGCGTGGCCTCGACGCGCGCCTCCTCTCGCTCGCGTCGACGCTCGTCAGCTGGTTCGAGCTTTACCGCGATCGGTACGACAAGGTCGTCGAGCTTTGCCAGCGCATCGGCGCGCCCGGCGAGCTCTCCGTGCTGGTCACGCGGGACGCGAACACGCAGGCCGACCTCGCGCCGCAGGACCGCGCCAGCATCACCTTCGAGGGCGTGGATTTCGGCTGCCTGCCCGACACCGTGCTCCGCCGGCTGGAGATCCTCGTCGCGCTCGTCGATCCGGACGCGACGGCGCTGCTCGTCGAGGAGCCCGAGCTCGCCGCCGTGCCCGGCATGATCGGATCGCTGCTCGAGGTGATCGAGAACTGCGCCGGTCACCGCCAGATCATCGTCTCGACGAAGTCCCCGCACGTCGTCGACTGGGCGCGCCCCGAGGAGATCCGGATCGTCGAGACCAACCGGTCCCGCGCGATCTCCGTGCGTGGGCTCGACATGGACGACCTCATCGCGGCCCTCTCCCACGTCAAGGCAGGCCGCAAGCTGTCGGCGTTTTTCTCGTCCTGATCCTCGTCCGGTTTGCCGAATCCGTACGCGCGTCCCGCGCTCGAAGATGCGCGAGAGACGCACGCCCGCTCGCTCACGAGGGAACCGCTAGGGAACGCAGCTCGACTCGATCGTGCGCAGGATCGCGCGCTTCGTGCTCACGCCGTTGCTCATCGGCTCGGTCCACAAAAAACCCAACCGCGGACCGGCAGGCGTGACCGCGGCCGCATCCTTCACCGCCCCCGTCCCGTCGCTGATACGCATGCCCGTGGCTGCCGGCGCGCCATCCGGCCCGAGCTTCACCGCGAGCACCTGATCGGCCGTGCCGCCTTCCTGACCGAGGAACACGACGAGCGCGCCTTCTCCCATCGGCGCGAGCGAAGGGGCCCGACCACGCCCGACCACCCACGTCTTTTCGCCGGGTCGCGCCGCCGGATCGATCGCCCGCGCGAGGATCTTGTCGCCCTCGATCCACACCGCCATCGTGCCTTTCGACATCGGCGACAGCGTCACGCGCTCGCGTGCGCCTGCGGGCGGGGCCTCCGCCAGCGTGAAGGCCTCGTCGATCTCCTTTCCCGTGAGATCGAAGCGCGACACGACGATCCGCGCGTCTTCTTCCTGCCACGCGACCGTGTAACCGTTCGCGTCCGCGGCCACGGCGGGCCTGCGCGGCGCGTGGGCATGGTGCGTCGCGCCGAGCGCTTGCACGGCCGGGGCGGCTGCGTCGGCCGGGGCGAACTGGAAGAGCCCGAGCTGCGCCTTGTCCATGATGAACGGCGCCACCGCGACGATCGATCCCGCCGGTGTCGCCGCGAGCGCCACGTCCTCCGCGTTTGCCCCGCTCACCGTGCCCACGTGTTCGATCGTGAGAGGCGGCGTCGTCTCCCACCGCGGCTTCGTGTACGCCAAACCATCGGCGTCGAACCAGACCAGCGTCCAGCCGGACCCGTTCGCGAAGATCCGCGGCGCCGTCTCGTTTGCCGTCCCGATGCCACGTGCCCGCGCCACCTGCTTGGCGTCGAGGGCAAACCCTGCGAACGCGAGCTGCGCGCCTGGCTTGTTCGCGGCGAGCTTGATGAGCCAGGCCGCGGCGATCGCACCTTCCTGCCCCGCGGCCGTGATCTCGCCCCGCTGCAGGTACGTCGCGATGTCCCCGCTCTGCGCCTTGCACGCCTCGGTCTGTGCGGCCGCGACGAACGAACCCACGCCCGTTCCCACGGGCTCGCTCGGAGCCGGCGGCGGTGCTTGTTGCGCGCTCGCCGAGGTCGTGGGCGGCGCGCCCGACGCGTTCGTCGCGGCCGATCCACTCCCCGACGCCGAGCCGCTCGGACTCGCTCCGGAACCACCATCCGGCTTGCGCCCACACCCCGCGAGCGTGACCACGAGAACAAGGCTCCCGATCGCGACACGCGCGCCGGTCGCGAGCTCCGGGGAGCGAACCTGCTTCATCCCCCCCGAGCCCCGCGGCGCGCCATGCGACATTGGATGGTCCTCGTCAACATCGGCGCCTACCCCGCAAAGGGGCCATGGCTACCTCAACGAAGCGTTCGTCGCGACCACCCACGGCTTGTTTGTCCGACCTGACCAGTGCGAAGAGGGGGACTTGAACCCCCACGCCGGTTAAGGCACTGGAACCTGAATCCAGCGCGTCTGCCAATTCCGCCATCTTCGCGTGATGCCCCTTCGTGAAAGGGCACCTTTTCGTGCACCCGCCGTGCGCCAGCGGGGGCGTATAGATAGATCGGCCAAAGCCCGGCGCGCAAGATCGAATTTCGCTTTTCGTCTCCTTCTCGGTCGCCCCCCGAACGGCGCACACCACGTCCCCCGTAAAACCCCGGCGAAGGGCCGCGTCCCGAGCCCGCTCCCTCCCCTGCCCACGCGTCGAGCCCGCTGGCACGTGCGCGTGCACCCCACGGGCGCGGTACCGTACGTGCTCCGTGAAACCCCGATGACGAGGCGCGAGCACCTCGGGGAAACAACGGCCGCCCCTCTGGCGACCGACGGCCCGCTCGGCGCTGCGACGAAGCTCGTCTGGACCGACCGAGCGGAGGTGCCCTACGTGCCGAGGAAAAAAATCGTCGTCGTGGAGGACGACCCCGAGCTCCGGGATCTCGAGACCTTCCTTTTCGGGGCCGAGGGGTACGACGTCGTGGGCGTCCCCGATGGCATCGAGGCCGCCGCGATCGTCAAGCGAGAACGTGCCGACCTCGTCCTGCTCGACCTCATGCTGCCGGGCAAGGATGGCAACACCGTCCTCGCCGAACTAGCGGACGACCCCGACACGAGACGCACCCCCGTCATCGTGGTCTCCGCGTTCCTCGCACAGCTCCGCCTCACGCCGCAGGTGTGCCTCGTGCTTTCGAAGCCCTTCGACGTCAGTGATCTCCTCGACGCCGTCGCGCGTGAGACCGAGAAGCCTCGCGAAGAGGTGAACCGATGAACGGTCCCGACGACGACGGAAGCGCCGCGCGAGCCGGCTTTCGCGCGCTCCCCCTCGACATCGAGGACCACCTTCCCCCTCCGGAAAAGCCCCTCGCCGCTCCCCCGTCCCCCGAGCCCAACGGCGGCCCTCGCGCTGGCATCGTCACGCTCGACGCCCCGCCCTCGGCGAGGGACATCCGCGACGCCACCCTCCTCAAGGAAGGCGACCTCTTCCTCCTCACCGACGCCGAGGGCAACGTCCCGCGGAAAAACCACGAAGGCTACGGCCTCTACCTCGGCGACACGCGTTTCCTGAGCAGCTACGAGCTCGCCATCCAGGGCCTTCGCCCCACGATCCTCCTCTCGAGCGACCACGCGCATTTTCTCGGCGCGCAGGTCCTCACGAACCCGAACCTCGTCACGCCCGAGG
>JANMGF010000119.1:0-5356 GCA_031374535.1 Polyangium sp. (in: bacteria) | reverse complement strand
CTGATTTTGCGCGCGCGATACGATCCTCGAGCGTCTCGCCCTCGATGAATTGCATGACGAGGCAGAGCCCGTCCTCGTCGGAGACGACCGCGTTCAATCGAACGACGTTGGGGTGATCGATCCGGGCGAGCGCGCGGCCCTCGGCGAGGATGCGGTCGCGGAAATCCTTGCGGTGGGCATATTCGGCGCGAATGGCCTTCACGACGACGGGCACGTCGGTGTTCACGTCGCGCGCGAGCCACACGATGCCCATGCCTCCTTCGCCGAGGAGCTTCTCGATGGCGTACTTGCGGTCGACGAGGGAGCCGGGGGCGAGTTCTTTCATGGACTATCCGCGCAGCAACGAAATCCAGTGGTCGAATTGGATGCACCACGTATCGTATTTCCAGCCGTCGGGCAATCGAGGTCCGATGCAATGCTGGCGTACCCGCCGCCTCGTCGGCGGCACGTGTCGTTTTCGCCCGTCGACCCGTCGCAGGCGTCCTCCCACTCCCAGACGTTGCCGCTCATGTCGAAGAGGCCCGGGAAGCCGCCTACGCAGGTGGCCAGGCTGCCGGCCGTCGTCCACAAGCCAGCCCCTTTCTCCTGGCCGTTACACGCGTCCGGGAGGTACGTATTCCCGTAGGGATAAGCGAAATCACCGCCACGGCTGCAAGCGTTGTACCACTGACTTACGGCATGGTCGTTGATTGCAGAGTACGGTACCGACCCTCCTCCGATCTTCCCGCAGAGCCGCTTCCCGTACCACCTGCAAAAAGCGAAGGCATCGCACCAGTCGATGTCCTGGACCGGGCCATCGTCGTTCGCCAATGCACCCGTGGGCGGAAAGAAGTCCGTATTGAAGGCGCATTCAGGCCCCTGGGCGACATTCATGGGCGTGTTCGTCTCGACCCACGCCACGTATTGCGCGTTCGTGACCTCGGTGCTGTCGATGCAATAGTTCCCGCCGGGAGACGCCACGGGCACCATGGTCGGCGTGTTCGCCACGTCCGGGCACAAGATCACGCCGCCGCCTCCGCCGCCTCCGCTACCGCTCGAGCTGCTGCTCGCGCTTGCGCTTCCGGCGCCCGCGCCTCCGTCTCCGCCCGCGCCTCCGCCTCCCGTTGTCAGGTTCGGCGCGCAGGCCGCGAGGGCCAAAAAGCCCAGCACGACGGCCCCCGCGCCCCAGGCCCTCGCCCCCACGACACGCTCTCCACGGCTCCTCACGACGCGGGCGATGCTAGCGCAGAACCTCGCGTGGTGTGACGCGTCTCCCTCCATGGCGGGACATGCCGTCCTTCGAGCGTCTTCGCGCGCTTGCAAGCCTTCCTCCTCGGGGGTATCTACGCCGCCGGAGGCGTCTCTCCGACGCTCCGCGCTTCGCGCCATGACCTTCATCCGGTCCTCGGTCTTCTCCCTCGCGCTGCTCGCCTCCCTCGCGTCGTCCGGCTGCAAACGACGCTACGACGTGGGCGACAAGGTGCTCGTCGAGTGGGAGAAGAACGTCTACCCCGCGGTGATCCTCGAAACGCAGGGGACGACGAAGTTCAAGGTCCACTACGAGGGGTACGATGCCCTCTGGGACGAGCTCGTGCCCCGCGACCGCGTGAAGGGGCTCGCCGAGGGCACGATCGTCCACCCCGAGCCGCCGCCGAAGGTGCGCGCCAAGGCGCTCGCGGCCGCGCAGACGAACATCTACAAGATCGGCGACCGCGTGCGCGTCGAGTGGCACGGCACCATGTACCCCGCCGTGATCGTCGGCATCGTGGGGCAGGAGCGGTATCGCATCCACTTCGAGGGGTACGGCGACGAGTGGGACGACACCGTGGGCCTCACCCGCATCCAGCCGCGGTAGAGCGCGGTCCTCGCCCGCATGCCCCTCGCCCTCGAAAGACCTGCGCCGAGCGCGGGCCCTTCCTTGCCCCAGCTCGACGCGCTCCGCGGCGTGGCGATCCTCGCCGTCTTCGTCCAGCACCTCGGCGATCGTTTCCTGCCGCTCGTGCGTTCCGCGATCGAGGCGCGCGCGCCCGCGCCGATCGTCCCGTGGATCCTGACCGTGCTCCATCACGCCTGGTGGGGGGTCGATCTTTTCTTCGTGCTCTCGGGCTTCTCGCTCGCGCTCTCGTGGATTCGTTCGGGAGGACAAACCCCCGGCACGTTCTTGCTACGCCGCGCCGCGCGTATCCTGCCCGCGTACTGGGTCGCGCTCGCCGTGACGCTCGCCTTTCACCGCGGCCTCGTCCTCGCGCCTTCGTTCAGCGAAGCGCTCGCCGCGCATCTGTTGGTGCTCCAAGGATACGTCTCGCCGGGCGGGATCGTGATCATCGGGGCGACGTGGTCACTCACGACCGAGGTCGGGTTTTACCTCGTGTTTCCCTGGATCGCGCCGCTCGTCTGCAAGCGCGGGCTGCGGGCGCTCGGGGTGGGCGCGGCGGTCGTGATCGCGGGCTGGCTCGTGCGCGCGGCTTTGCACGCGATCGTGCTCGAGCCAGGGGTCCACACGGGCCTGCTCGAAGCGACGCAGCGGCGCTGGATCCCGAGCCGGATCGATCAGTTCGTGCTCGGCGCCCTCGCGGCGCGGGTCTTCGTCACGCTCGAAGGATCCAGGCGTGCGCACGTCATCGCGCCTTACGCGCTCGCCGCGTGTGTGCCTGCGCTCGTCGTCGCTTTTCGGCTGGAGGGGCACTTTTACCTCGAACCGGGGGGCGGGGCGCCGTACGCGCTCCTTTCGCTGGTGACGGCGGCCCTCGTGCTCTCGGCGGTGCTCTGCCGCGGCCGTGCGCTCGTGATCGTCGCTCCACGCCCGCTCGCCTTCGTCGGCGTCGCGAGTTATGGGGTGTTTCTCTATCACCAGCTCGTGCTCGGCCTTGCCGACCTCGAGCCCGCCTCGCCGCCTTCGTGGAACAACCTTGCGCGCACCACGTCGTTCGCGCTGGTCGCCTCGCTCGTCGTGGGCTACGCATCGTGGGCGCTCGTCGAACGCCCTTCGATGCGGTGGGCGAGCCAGAGAAAAAGGGAATCACGGGCCTTGGCCGCGTGACGTGACCGTGTCAGCGGGCACGGCCGTCCACTTTCCCCTGGCATGACCGCCGTCTACCGATTATAGCGCGGCGCGTTTTTTGCCGTGAACCGTCTCCAGCAGAGGGGCGGCAGGAGTCCTCTTCGTGATCAGCGATCTGTCCAGGCTCAGGAACATAGGAATCAGCGCCCACATCGACTCGGGGAAGACCACGCTGACCGAGCGCATCCTCTTCTACACGAAGCGGATCCACGCCATTCACGACGTGAAGGGCAAGGACGGCGTCGGCGCGAAGATGGACTCGATGGATCTCGAGCGAGAGCGCGGGATCACCATCCAGTCCGCGGCCACGTACTGCACGTGGGGTCAGACCCAGATCAACATCATCGACACGCCAGGCCACGTCGATTTCACCATCGAGGTGGAGCGCGCGCTTCGCGTGCTCGACGGCGCGATCCTCGTGCTTTGCGCGGTCGCAGGTGTGCAGTCGCAGTCCTTGACGGTCGATCGCCAGATGCGCCGCTACGGCGTCCCGCGCATCGCGTTCGTCAACAAGTGCGACCGCGCCGGCGCGAACCCGCTGCGCGCGCGTGATCAGCTCCGCGAGAAGCTGAACCTGAACCCGGTCCTGCTTCAGCTCCCCATCGGCCTCGAAGACAAGTTCGAGGGCGTGGTCGACCTGATCAAGATGAAGGCGTACCGGTTCGAGGGCGCGAACGGCGAGAAGATCCTCGAAGGCGACGTGCCGGCCGACATGAAGGCCGAGGTGCAGAAGGCGCGCGAGGAGATGCTCGACGGGCTCTCCATGTTCTCCGACGAGCTCACCGAGGCGATGCTCGAAGAGAACGTGACCGAGGACATCATCGTCAGGGCCGTGCGCTCGGCGACGGTGAACCTGCAGATCGTGCCCGTGATGATGGGCTCGGCCTACAAGAACAAGGCCGTGCAGATCCTGCTCGACGGGGTCACGAAGTTCCTGCCCTGCCCGACGGACGTGACGAACCACGCGGTCGATCTCGAAAAGGACGAGGCCAAGCTCGCGCTCGCCAGCGATCCCGAAAAGCCGCTCGTCATGCTCGCGTTCAAGCTCGAAGACGGCCGCTTCGGCCAGCTCTCGTACCTGCGCGTCTACCAAGGCACGGTCACGAAGGGCAAAGAGATCACGAACACGCGCACGGGCAAGCGCCACAAGGTCGGCCGCCTCGTCCGGATGCACTCCGACGAGATGGAGGACATCGACAACGCGGCCGCGGGCGACATCGTCGCGATGTTCGGCGTCGACTGCAACTCGGGTGACACGTTCACCGATGGCACGCTCAGCGTGGCCATGACGAGCATGCACGTGCCCGAGCCCGTCATCTCGTTGACCGTGACGCCGAAGGACAACAAGGCGCAGGTCAACATGTCGAAGGCGCTGAAGCGCTTCACGAAGGAAGACCCCACTTTCCGCGTGGGCAGCGATCCCGAGACGAACGAGACGATCGTCCAGGGCATGGGCGAGCTGCACCTCGACGTGTACATCGAGCGCATGAAGCGCGAGTACGGGGCCGAGGTCGTGACGAGCCCGCCGCGCGTCGCCTACCGCGAGACCGTCACGCGCCGCGTGGAGTTCAACTACACGCACAAGAAGCAGACCGGCGGCTCGGGCCAGTACGGCAAGGTCGCGGGCTTCATGGAGCCCTTCGAGGAGGGCTTCGAGTTCGTCGACGACATCACGGGCGGCTCGATCCCGAAGGAGTTCATCTCCTCCTGCGACAAGGGCTTCCGCTCGATGCTCGCCAAGGGCCTCGTGATCCACGCGCCCGTCACGGGCGTGCGTATCACGATCAACGACGGCGCCGCGCACGCGGTCGACTCGTCGGACATCGCGTTCCAGGAGGCCTCGCGCGGCGCTTGGCGTGAGGCTTATCCCAAGGCGGGTCCGCAGATCCTCGAGCCGCTGATGAAGGTCGCGGCGGAGAGCCCGGCGGAGTTCCAGGGCGGCGTCGTCGGCATCCTGATGCAGCGCCGCGGCATCATCATCGGCACGACCGAGTCCGAAGGCTTCTGCCGCGTCGAGGCAGAGGTGCCCCTCGCCGAAATGTTCGGCTTCTCGACCATCCTTCGATCCGCGACACAGGGCAAGGCCGAGTTTACCATGGAGTTCTCTCGGTACGCCCCGGTGCCTGGCGCGATCGCAGAGGAGCTCATCAAGAAGCACAAAGAAGAGCTGGCGAAGAAGGGGAAGTGAGGGAGCCGATGTATCGCAAAGAGGTCAACGAGCGGAGCCCCATGCGGGTCTTCGAGAAGTCGATGCACGGCGGCCTGGGCCGCGGCAACGTGGGCGTCGTGCTCTCGCGCGCGGGCGTCGGCAAGACG